>JALZAP010000163.1 GCA_030948245.1 Candidatus Dormiibacterota bacterium
GGGCAGCTGAACGCGGCGCTGGAGGTCCTCGAGGAGCTCGGCTTCGCCGACATCCCGACCTTCGGCCTGGCCAAGGAACGGGAGGAGATCTTCGTCCCCAACGAGCCGGACCCGATCGTCCAGGAGCACGACTCGCCGGGCATGTTCCTGGTCCAGCGGGTGCGGGACGAGGCCCACCGCTTCGCCATCACCCACCACCGCAAGGTGCGCTCGAAAAAGGCGCTCAGCTCGCCGCTCGATTCCGTCGACGGCATCGGCCCGGCGCGCAAGAAGGCGCTCCTGCGTGCCTTCGGCAGCGTCCAGGCCATCCGCGACGCCGACCTCGCGGAGATCGTGCGGCTTGGCATTCCGGAACCGGTCGCGCGCCGCTTGAAGGAGCTCGTGTGAGCAGGCTTGTCCTCGTGGGCGGAGGCGACCTGGAAGCGGCCATCCACGCCTTCGCCGGAGCCGGCTTTGCGGTCGGAGAGGAAGGCGGCGAGGGCGACCGGATGATCCCGATCGCCGATGACGCAACCGGCGCCCTGAAGGCCGCCGACGCGGCCGGCGCCAGGTACGACCTCGTCCACGTCGGACCCGACGACGGCGCTCCCGAGGGCTCCTACGCGCGTGCCCATCACCGGGTCTCGGTTGCCGAGCTGCCGGCGCTTGCCCGCCGGCTGCGAACGCGCGAGAAGCTGCTCATCCGCTGCGTCGCCTTCGGCTACAAGCATGGCCTGCCCGCCGCTGCCGACTGGGTCGTCGACGCCCGCTTCCTCGACAACCCCTACTGGGTCGAGGGGCTCCGCGGGCAGACCGGGCTCGACCCCGCGGTGCGCAGGTACGTCCTCGCCCAGCCGGCCGCCGGTGAGCTGCTCGACAACCTGGAACGGACGATGGCGGGGCTGATCCCGGCCTACCGCTCGCAGGGCCGGCAGGAGCTGACGATCGCCTTCGGCTGCACCGGGGGCCGCCACCGCTCGGTCGTCCTCGCCACCGAGCTGGCGCGGAGGTTGGGGAATGGGGAGGTCGACGTCGAGACGGAGTACCGAGAGCTCTGAGCCTCCGCGCCCTCGTCTTCGACTTCGACGGGCTGATCCTGGAGACCGAACGCCCTGACTACCAGTCCTGGCGCGAGGTTTACCAGGAGCACGGCCAAGACCTGACGATGGAGGTCTGGGGCGACGTCATCGGGCGCGGTGCCAGCTACTTCGACCCCTACCAGGAGCTGGTCGCCAAGCTCGGCCATGACCTCGACCGGGAAACCGTGCTCAACCGGCGCCGGGCCCGCCACCTGGAGATGGTCGCCGAGCTCGAGATCCTGCCCGGCGTCCGCGACGCCGTCGCCGAGGCGAAGCGGCTGGGGCTGCGGCTGGGCGTCGCCTCGAGCTCCTCGCGCTCCTGGGTCACCGGCCACCTGGAGCGGCTGGGCCTGGACGGCTTCGACTGCGTGCGCTGCCGCGACGACGTCACCCACACCAAGCCGGACCCCGAGCTGTACCTGGCCGTCTGCGCCTGCCTCGGCGTCGCGCCTGGGCATGCGATCGCCCTCGAGGACTCGGCCAACGGCATCGCGGCCGCCAAGGCGGCGGGCATGCGCTGCGTCGCGATCCCCAACCCGATGACCGCCGGCCTCGACCTGAGCGCCGCCGACCTGCGGCTCGACTCGCTCGCCGACCTGCCGGTGGCGGAGCTGCTGGAGCGGCTGGCGTGAGGGCCCTCGTCCTCGGCGGCCCCGGCTTCGTCGGGACCGCGACCTGCAAGGAGCTGATGCGGCGCGGGGTGGAGACGATCGCCGCCAGCCGCAGGCCGCACCCGTACGGCACCTTCACCAGCCATGTCGCCTTCGACCGCACCGACGAGGCCGAGCTGGGCCGGGTCCTCGGCGAGGTGAAGCCAGATGTCCTGCTCGACCTCGCCGCCTACCAGCCATCGCACGTCGAGGCGGTCATCCGTCACTTCAAGGGGCGCCGCTACGTGTTCACCTCGACCGGCGTCTACCCGGACCTCTTCGAGGACCGGCCGGCGCGCGAGGAGGACTTCCAGCCGCTGGCCGGCGACCCGCCCGCGGAGCCGATCGAATATCGAGAGGGCAAGCGCTGGTGCGAGACGGTGCTGGCCCGCTCGAGCGGCTTTCCCTGGACCGTGATCCGGCCGCCGGCCGTGCTCGGCGCGGGCGACCACACCCTTCGCATCGCCGCCTACCTGCAGCGGGTCGAGGACGGCGGCCCCCTTCTCGTCCCGGCCGAGTCCTACCTGCGGCAGGCGGGCCTTGCCTGGGTGCGCGACGTCGGCTATGCCCACGCCCTGGCGGCCGACCTTCGGAAGCAGACCGATGGCAAGGCCTACAACATCGCTTTCGAGGGTGTCAGCCTGGCCGGCCTGATCGAAGCGATCGGACGCGCCTGGGCCAAGCCGGTGCGAATGGTCCCCGTGCCCTATGCCGAGCTGCCGCCGGGAGCCAGCCCCTACGGCCCCGACCCGAACCGATCGGCCGGCTACGACCTCACCCGGTCACGCGCTGAGCTAGGCTTCGAGCCGTCGGCACTGGAGGATTGCCTGGCCGAGATCCTCGCCTGGTACCAGGCCGAACATCCTTCCGATCCGGGCTACTCGGGCCGTTCGCGAGAGCTGGAGCTGGCTGGCTAGTAGGCATCCTCCCGGCCACCGGTGAGCAGCCAGGGGAGCGCATCCGCCATCGGGCCGACGAGCGCGTGGTAGCGCTCGTCGCCGAGGCTCTTGCGCTCGAGGACCGCCAGCAGGGCATCCTGGGCGGCGCCGATCGCCGAGTCGCGGTCGGTCTGAGGCAGGCTGAGCCAGCTCTCGCCGCGAGCGATCTGGAAGATCTGGTTCTCGGCCTCCCGCCACTCGGGGTCGTCCTCCGCCCGACGCTCGGCGCTGGTCCGGATCGCGTCCTCGTCGGGAGCCACCGCCCGCCAGACCTCGGCGACGCGCTCGATGCCGCTCGGCCCCAGCAGCCTGAGGTCCTCCAGCAACCGCTTGATTTCTTCCTTCATCCCTTCTCTGGCTCCTCCATCCGGTAGTGAGGGTCGTCGCGGTAGACGGCCATCAGGTAGCTGGTGGTGAAGCCGCCCTCCCACCAGTGGTCGCGTGGCATGGTTCCCTCAATCTGGTAGCCGGCCTTCTCGTAGGCCCGCCGGCCGCCGGGGTTGGTCTCGTAAACCTTCAGGTAGACCTTTTCCATCCCCAGCTCGCGGAAGGCGAAGGCGGTCGCCAGCCGGCAGGCCTCGGTCCCGTAGCCGTGGTTCCACCGGGTGGGCGGGCCGATCCAGATGCCCCACTCGCAGTTGCGGTTCCGGAAGTTGAGATCGCGCAGGCCGGTGCAGCCCAGGAAGGCGCCGTCGGCGAGGCACTCGACCGCCCAGTTGATGGCGCTCGGGTCGTTGCGCTGGATCCAGTCCAGCGCGTGCTCTACCGAATAGGGCGCGTGCGCCCAGGCGTCGAGCGTGCGGGATACCTCGGGCATCGAGATGTACTCCGCGATGAAGGGCGCGTCCTCGGGGAGGGGGGCGCGGAGTCTGACGAGGCTTCCCGTGAGGTCCACCTCGTCAGATTAGAGGCGGTTGCTCGAGTGTCGCGAAAAGAGGGTTTCGGCGCATCCCGAATGCCTCTTTATCCGACACTCGTGGCCTGGCGACGCTTTCGACACCCGCCGCCGCGGCGACTCCTAAGCCGGGACGACCAGGCTCTCCAGGTCCCGCGGATAGTCGGTCATGACGCGGCTTCCGGCGGCCGTGATGACGACCGTGTCCGAGTGCCGGAAGCCGCCCACAGCCGGAAGGTAGATGCCCGGCTCGACAGTGAAGACCATCCCTGGTTCGAGCACGGCCGGGTCGCCGCGGTCGAGGAAGGGCGCCTCGTGGGCCTCGAGGCCGATCGAGTGGCCGACGTGATGGCGCAGGTGGTCCTCGTGGCCGAGCTCGACGGCCAGGCGCCGCACCTCCAGTTCCACCTCGGCGACCGGCAGGCCCGGCTTGAGCACCTCGATCGCCCTTGCCTGGAGCGCGGCCATCGCCTCGAATGCCGACCGCTGCGCGGCGGTCGGGCTGCCGATGAACATGGTTCGCTCCAGCTCCGAGCCGTAGCCGTCGATGTCGGCGGCCGCACCCGTGACGAGGACATCGCCCTCCTGGACGCCGTGGCCCCGGACGAAGCCGTGCGGCATCGCGGTGCTCTCCCCAGCTACGAACATCGCGGTCAGGCCCGACGAGCCGAAGCCGCGGGGCCGCCAGCCGGGCATCTCGGCGATCATCTCGCGGAGCGTCTCCAGCTCGGCCGGCGCATAGGACTCCATCTCGGTCTGGCCGGCGCGGATGGCGGCCTGCATCCGGCGGTGGCCGCGGGCCGCCCAGTCGCAGGCGACCTGGATGCAGCCGAGCTCGGCCGGCGACTTCACCCGGCGGAGCTCCTCGACCAGCATCTCGCCATCGGCCACCGGGTTTCCCGTCAGGTCGCTTAGCCGCGGCCCGCGATAGCCCCAGAAGGGGACCTGGCCGTCGTGGTCGGCCGCGACCCGCGAGGGCGCTGCGTTGATCTCGACGAGTGCTTCCTGCACGCGCTCCAGCGGGTGGCGGTCGCCCGGGTACTCGAAATAGACGATGACGCGGTCGATTCCCGCCAGTCCCTCGGCGTGCTCCTTCTCGACCGCCGGCACGACCATCGCCGAATAGCCGTCCCCGAGGACGAGGGCGATCGGGCGCTCCGTCGGCACGTGGTGGAAACCGGTCAGGTAGGCGATCCGGGCGGGGTAGAAGAGGACCAAAGCGTCAAATCCGGCAGCGTCCATCCCAGCCCAGAGAGCCTCACGCCGGTGGGCGAACTCCTTCACCCCGATGGCGGGAGGTTTCAGTAGGCGGCGAGCCTGCGCATCGCGGCCGCGATGCGCTCCGGGC
>JALZAP010000164.1 GCA_030948245.1 Candidatus Dormiibacterota bacterium
CATCATCTTCCGGGCCCAGGAGGTCCTGATGACGGAGTCGATCCGCTCCCGGACCGAGGCCAAGGTGATCCCCCTCTTCAAAGACCGCTAATTGCCGGATCCGTCGCTGTGGAAGGTCGACTTCCACATGCACTCCAGGTACTCGCACGACAGCAGCACCAAGCTTGAGGAGCTGGCCGCACAAGCCCGCGAGCTGGGCTTGGCGCGGATCGCGCTCACCGACCACAACACCGCCCTGGGCGCACTCGCCTTCAAAGCGCTGGAGCCGGAGCTGGTGATCGCCGGCGAAGAGGTCAAAACGACGGAGGGCGAGGTGATCGGCCTCTACATCAGTCGGACGATCACGGCCTGGCAGCGGCCGGAGGCGGTGATGGACGAGATCCATGAGATGGGCGGCCTGGTCTATGTCCCGCACCCGTTCGACCGCTGGCGGGCGAACTTCGCGCCCCACCGCCTGGTGGCGCTGGCCGACCGGATCGACGTGATCGAGGGCTACAACCAGTGGGCCGACCCGGGCGCCAACCAGGCGGCGACCGAGTTCGCCCGCGACCTCGGCAAGCCGGTCGCCTTCGGAAGCGACGCGCACTCCCTCGGCGAGCTGGGCCACAGCTGGCTCGAGGTGGAGCCCTTCGAGGGACCGGCGGACCTGCTCGAGAAGCTGTCCCGTGCAACCGGGCACCGCACCGAGGTGAGCGGAACCCAGCGTCGGGCGTGAGGCTCCTGGCCGCCGGGTCGATCGCCCTCGACACCCTCGAGGGGCCGTTCGGGACGGTCACCGGCGAGCTCGGCGGCTCCGCCCTCTACTTCGCGCTCTCGGCCAGCTTGATCCGGCCGGTCGAGATCGTGGCCCCAGTCGGCAACGACGCGGAAACCGCCGTTCGGGCCGTGCTGGCCGGGCGGCCGGTGGACGTCTCCCGGGTGTCCCTGGTCGATCTGCCCACCTATCGCTGGTCGGCTCTCCAGCAGGCGGGCACCAACCTCGACCGGGGCAGTGTCGACGGAATCTACGATCGCTGGCGGCCGGACGTTCCGGCTGGTTACGACGGCTGGGCCTTCGTCGGCTCGATGCGTCCCGACCGCCAGCTCCAGGCCGCGGAAGCATTGCGGGGTACGGCCCGATTGCTGGCGGCGGACTCGATGCGGTCTTATCTCACCTCGCACCGAGAGCGGGCCGAGGAGGTGGTCAAGGCATCCCATTGGTTCTTCGCCAACCGCGAGGAGCTGGCCGCACTAGGAGGCGACCCCGCCGACCCGGATCGCTTCCGAACCCGCTGGGACCTCGCCGGCCTGGTCGTGAAGGCGGGCGAACAGGGCTGTTCAATCTGGACCGAAGCGGAGTCGACCAGCCTTCCGGCCCTCACGACACGCTCAGTCGTCGACGTCACCGGCGCCGGCGCCGCCCTTGCCGGTGGCATGCTGGCCGCCTGGCTGGAATCGGGTGGCGAGCCGGCCGGCCTTCGAGCCGCGCTGGCTCACGGCATCGCCTGCGCATCCCTGGCGATCTCGGCGGTGGGCCTGCGCGGACTGGCGGAGGCCAACCGAGCGGACCTGGCCGAGAGGGTGGCCGAGGTGCTCGGCTAGCTGTACATGGGCCGGCCTGCCAGGCGCCTTGCCCGCTGCCGGCGACCGCCGAAGTACCAGACAGCGAGTCCGACCAGGAGCAGCGGGAGGAAGTAGAGGAAGGGCCCGAGCAGCGGCGGCGCCGGGGTGTCCTGGCCAGGGAGCGCGAAGCTCAGCAGACCGACCTCACCGGCGTGGGCATCAGGGGCGTAGACCACCTTGCTGGCGTCGTCGATCGCCGCGCCACGGGTGTCCGCATGGGTGACCTTGAGGCTCCGATAGGTGATCGGGGCGCCGCCATAGAAGCCGACGGCGGTCGCTCCGCCGCTCATACCCGCGACCAGGTAGAGGTCCATGGCAGCGTCATAGGCGACCTGGTCGGCGTCGCCGACTTCGGTGAAGATCCGGACCCGCTGCCCTTTGGCAACGTCCCATTCGAGCGTGTAGGCGATCGAGGGGTCGCTGCACCCGAGCAATGCCACGCCCCGCTTGGCGTCGAGCCCCAGTCCGGTTGGCGCGCAGGGCACTCCGAGGTCCCATTTCTTGAGGATCCCGAGTCGCACCGGGTCGATCTGGAGGATCTGGTTGTCGGTAGCGTTCAGCAGGTACAGGCGGTGGTCGGCCGGGTTGAAGCGAGGCTGCTCGAGCCCAGCCGACAGCTTCAGGTCGCTCAGAGGGAGGTTCCGGATCGCGTCGATCTTGGTCAGGATTCCCTCGTCCTTGCTGGCGGCCCAGAGGAAGTGCCCGGCTGGGTCGTAATCGACCAGGTCCACATTCTTGGTCGCCGCGGTCTGGACGGTGGCGATGACCTTGTTCACGTTCTTCGCCCCGGGATCGCCTTCAACGACGGCCACCGCACCGCCGTCGATGCCCGCGAAGACCTTGCGCAGGTCGGATGCCACCGCGAGCCCGTGCGGGGCGTGGCCCAGCTTCACGCTGGTCAGATAGCGCGGCTGAGCGCCGGCGACGTCGAACACATCGATCGCGTTGAGCGCCGCGTCGGCGAGATAGAGCCTGTGCGTCGCCTGGTCGATGGTCGCCTGGTCGAAGGATGGTACCTGGCCGCTGAGCGGTGGTATCTCGCTGTGCCTCAGGCCCGCCGGTGTACCGCAGGCGACGAGCAGCAGAGAACCGGCGAGGGACGCCACCAGCGCACGCAACACACAGAGAGACTATCACTATTACCGCCAGTGTTCGAGTAGATTTCAGCCCCCGAGCGGGGATCCCGGCAGCGAGCTCGTGAGAAGCAGCACGGTCAGGATGATGAGACCCGCCACGGTTACGCCGGCGACCGCATTCGCTCCCCGGCTGTTGACGAAGCGGCCCATCAGCCGGCGGTCGTTGACCAGGATCAGCATGTAGACCAGGATCGCCGGCAGGATCAGACCGTTGACGTCCTGGCTGAGCAGGATCATGGAGACCAGCGGAACGCCGGGAACCAGGACCGCCAGGGCGGCGACCACGATCAGGGAGGTGAAGATGCCGAAGAAGATCGGCGCTTCGCCGATCCCGCGGTCGACGCCGCGCTCGAAACCGAAGGCCTCGCTCACCGCGTAGGAGGTCGAGAGCGGGACGACCGACCCCGCCAGGAGCGAGGCGCCGACGAGCCCGATCCCGAAGAGGATGCCGGCGAACCGGCCGGCAACCGGGACGAGGGCCCGCGCATAGTCGCCCGCCTGCATGTTGCCGAGCTGGACCGACGAGAGATGGCCCGCAAGGGTCAGAGCTGTCGCCACGACGATGAAGAAGGCGATCATGTCGGTGACCACGGAACCGACGATGACGTCCGCCCGGCTATAGGCGAGCTGGTCCTCGGGGATGCCCTTCTCGGCGATTGCGGCCTGCAGGTAGAACTGCATCCAGGGCGTGATGGTGGTGCCGATCAGAGCGATGGCGAGCAGGAAGTAGGCCCTCGACACCTCGACCTGCGGAACAACCGAGGAGCGGAGGATCTCCGACCAGTCGGGATGGACCAGGAAGCCGGAGACCACATAGGTCAGGTAGACGATGCCGAGGCTGAGCAGGACCCGTTCGACGACCGGGTAGCTGCCGCGCACGACGAGCAGCCAGATCACGATCGCGGCGATCGGGACCGAGACGAACTTGGGCACCCCGAGGAGCTCCATCCCGGCCGCGATGCCGGCGAACTCGGCCACCGTCGTAAAGGCGTTGGCGACCAGCAGGAGCGCCATCGCGAAGGCGGTGCTGCGGACGCCGAAACGTTCCCGGATCAGGTCCGCCAGGCCCTTGCCGGTGACGACACCCATCCGCGCGCTCATCTCGTTGACGACGATCAGGCAGATCGTGACGACGACCAGGAGCCAGAGCATCTTGAAGCGGAACTGGGCCCCGGCCTGGGCATAGGTGGCGATGCCACCCGCGTCGTTGTCGGCGTTGGAGGTGATCAGCCCCGGGCCGACCACGGCAAGCAGGACGAAAAGGCGGCGGGAGCGGCGCAGGCGGGCGAACACTACCGTATGCGCCCTCAGCTGACTAGCTTGGGGAGGCGGCGCTTGACGCCGTCGGGCAGCACGCTCTCGAGCGCGTCGTCGACCGTGATGATGCCCCGCAGCCGGTCTTCCGCGTCAACCACCGGGAGCGCCATCAGGTTGTACTTCGCCATCGTCGCCGCGACTTCGTCCCGGGTCGCCTCGAGGTTCACCGTGAAGACATTGCGGCGGATGAAGTCGGCGATCGGCGTTTCCGGCCGGGCGACGATCAGATCTCGGAGCGAGAGCACCCCGATGAGGTGCTCCTCGTCGTCGATGACGTAGACGTAATAGACGTGCTCGGCCTCCGGCTCGAGCACTCGCAGCGCCTCGATGCACTCCTGCGCCGAGAGCCCGACCGAGACGGCGACATACTCGGTCGTCATCAGGCCGCCGGCGGTGTCCTCGGGGAAGGAGAGCAGCTCGCGGACGTCGTCTGCATCGGCGGTCTCCATCAGGTCCAGGATCTCCCGGGCGCGATCCTCGGAGAGGTCGGCGAGGAGGTCGGCGGCTTCGTCGGGGCCCATCTCCTCGAGGATCTCCGACGCCCGCTCGGCGTCCATGTGCTCGATGACCGAACGCTGGTCGTCCGGCTCCAGCTCCTCCAGCGTCTCGGCCGCGACCTCGTCGCTGAGCTGGGCGAAGATGGCGCTTCGCTCCCGCGCCGAGAGCTCCTCGACGATGTCGGCGATGTCGGCCGGGTGGAGCTTGCTGATCCGCTTGCCGGAGATCCGGAGGTGGACGGCATCGGCCGGCCCGCCCTCACCGTGGAGCGGCTGAACGACATCCCATGACACGAGAACCATCGGCAGGTCGCGCCGGAA
>JALZAP010000165.1:0-1798 GCA_030948245.1 Candidatus Dormiibacterota bacterium
GCTCCCACACCGACACCGTCCCGGCGGGTGGCCGGCTGGATGGTGCCTTCGGCGTGATGGCCGCGCTCGAGGTGTTCACCGCGCTTGCGACCGCCGGGCACCCGGCGGCGGAGAAGGTGGCGGTCGCCAGCTTCCACGACGAGGAGGGAGTCACCGGGCATGGCTTCTCGGGCAGCGAACACTTTTGCGCCTCGCCCGTGATCGCATCCGTCAGCGGCTACCTTGAACTGCACATCGAGCAGGGCCCGAGACTGGAGGCAGAGGGCCTCGACCTCGGCGTGGTCGACGCGATAGTCGGCATCGCGCGCTACGCCGTGGTCGTCCACGGCCAGGCCAACCACGCCGGGACCACGCCCTTCGCTTACCGGCATGACGCCGGCCGGGTCGCGGCCCGCTTCATCGGCGGGCTGCGCGAGCTCGTCCAGGGCGTCGACGAGCGAATGGTCGCCAACGTCGGCGCGCTCCAGTTCGAGCCCGGCGCTCCCAACGTCGTGCCCGGGGCCGCCCGCTTCGTCCTCGAGGTGCGCTCTCCTGACCCCACGGCCCTCGACGCGGCGCGCCCGGTTCTTTCAGACGAGCTGGAACGGCTCGCCCGCGAGGACAGCTGCAGCGTCGACTTCGCCACCCAGACCGCCTGGCCGGCGATAGCGATGTTCCCGGGCTACGTCGCCGCCCTGGAGAGGGTCGCCGATCGCAGCGGGCTGCCCTGGCGCCGGCTGGCGAGCGGCGCCGGCCACGATGCCGAGATTCTCGCCCGCCACGTGCCCGCGGCGATGCTCTTCGTGCCCAGCCACGACGGGATCAGCCACTCTCCGCTGGAGCACACCGACGAGCGCCTGCTCGCCCAGGGCTGCCAGGTCCTCCTCGACGCGGCCCTCGAGGTCCTCGGCTGATCGGATGGACGCCGAGCTGGAGCTGCGACATGTTCGCGGCGAGGGAGCCGGCGACCCGGTTCCGCCCGGCTTCGAGCTGGATGTGCTGACCTTTCCGGCCGGCCCCGAGGCCCTGGACCGGGCGCGGGAGGTGATGACCGCGGTGCTCACCGGCCGGTCGCTGCCGGGCTGGTTCGTCGCCCAATGCGTCGACGATGCCGAGATCCAGACCTGCAACGTCGATCGCTGGTCGCTGCGGGCATGGAAGTTCTGGCTGGCCCCGGAGAACCGCCGCTGGTGGTGGTGGGCCGTCGAGCCCGCCGACGGTCAGATCACGGTGCGCGCCCTGGTGCGCGGCAAGCCCTACCTGCGGGGCTCCCTCGACTGGCTCTGGAAAGCCGCGAACTAGGCGGTCGGCGACGGACTCGGCAGCGCGGAAGGAGAGGGGCTCGGAGCGGGCGGGCTCGGCCCGGGTGAGGGAGACGCCGACGGGTTGGTGGTCGGCGGCAAGGGGCTGCTGATCGGCTGCTGCGGGCCGCTGCCGCCCGGCCCCTGCTGCTGGTTGCCGGTGTTGTTGTCGCCTCCGGCTGGGACGACTTCGGTCTGAAGGACCGCCGCGAGCCGCTTCATCAGCGCAGATACCTGGGCGGCGATGGTGGCGTTCGGGGCGCCGCTCTCGCTGATCTCCTCCAGCTGCTTCCGGATCTGCCTGATCTCGCGCCTGCCTTCGGGCGTCAGCGTGACCGGCCCGCCCGTCGCGATGACGAACTGATAGGCCATGGCGAGCGTGTTGCAGGAGTTGCAGAGGTAGTTGATGGCGACCGCCTCGTTGACCGGGGCGATGGTGTGGGCGTTGGTCTGGACGAAGACGACCTGGATCGAGATCGCGGTCGTCTGGCACGCGTCGCAGCTGGAGATGGCGATGG
>JALZAP010000165.1:1808-4867 GCA_030948245.1 Candidatus Dormiibacterota bacterium
AGCTTGAAGAGGTTGGAGCCGTTGGTGGTGTTGACGGCGACGGCGCTGGTGGTCGGCGGGGAGGGGGAGGCGTCCGGCGACGCGTCGCCGAAAGCGGGCGCGGCCGTGAGCCAGGCGGCGACGCCGAGCACGATGGCGGAGACGCCGACCAGCAGCGCGTATCGCGCAACACTCAAGAGGAAGAAACATGAAGATCGATGATCGGTACTACATTGAGCCTAGACAACTGATAGCGTTAATGTCAAATAAGAGTATGCAAGGACTATCCTCCGAAGTTAACCGCCCGCTCCCCTCGGATGCCCTCGCGGTCTACCGCGAGAGGTTCGGCCCGCTCCTCCGGACGGTAGTCATCGTCTGGCTCCCGGTGCTAGCCGCGGAGCTGCTCCTTGCGCTGGTCCTCGGCTTACCGTTCCAGCCGGCGCTCGACAAGGCCGACGGCACCCAGCTGCAGTGGATCGTCGCCACCCTGGCGGCGTACATAGTTGTCAGCGCCGTGCTCTCGATTGCCGCCCTCGTCCTCGGTCACGGAGCGCTGATCGCGATAGCGGGAGGCACGAGTGACAGTGCGCGGGAGGCGCTGCGGGTAGCCCGCCACCGGGCGGGCGCGGTGCTCGGCGCCCTGCTCCTCATCACGCTCCTGGCAGTCGCCGCCGAAGGGCTGCTGCTCACCGCCTCGATCGGACTGGCGGCGCTCGCGGGGGTTGCCGGCTACGGGCACGGTCAGGCCCTCGCGTTCGGCCTGTTCGCGATCGGTTCCGCCTTCGTCCCGCTGCTCGTTTTCGCCCGCTTCGCACTGGCGCTCCAGGCGGCGGTCCTCGAGGAGCTGGGCCCCCTCGACGCGATCCGGCGCAGCGCCCAGGTCACCGCCCACCGCTACTGGCACATCCTCGCCACCCTCGTCGTCCTGGCCGCGCTGGGCTGGGTCGTCGGCGGCGCGCTTGGACTGGCCGGTGTCGCCGTCTTCGGTTCGAGTCCCCTAGCGGTCCTCTGGGTCCGGTTCGCCAGTGCGGGCCTGGCCGCCCTGCTCTTCGGCCCGGTCCCGATGCTGGTGCTGACGCGCGTCTATCTGCGCGAGCGCCGGCGTGCCGAGGCCGTCACCGAGCAGCCCGCCGGACGGCCGAGCCTGGCCTAGCCTTCCAGAGGGTCACGCAGGGCGCGGCGCACCTGGTCGGCGTGGTCGTGGCAATGGGCCGCGTAGATCCGGAGCCAATCGGTCACCGAGTAGCGCCCGCTTTCGCTGTGAGTGCCTTCCCGGGCCCACTCGTCCTCGCTGAGGACCTCGAGCAACGCCAGTGTGCTGGCGCGCGCGCCACGCACCGCCTCGAGCGATCCATCCACGGGGCGCTCCGAGTAGTGGAGCTGCCGCGCGAAGAGCTCCTCGTCGTAGGCCGCCAGCTGGGGCCGCTCCTCGGCCAGAAGACGGCGGATCCGGATCGCCGACGTCATCTCGCTGTCGGCCACGTGGTGGGCCACCTGGCGAGGCGTCCATCCCTCGACCGCGTGGTCGAGGTCCGCCTCGGGAACCGCGCGAATGGCCGCCTCGAGGACGGCTGGGCCTTCGCGGTACTCTTCGATCAGTTGGCGTCGGGTTGCGGCATCCATTCCTGGCATTTGTCAACCGCTCAGACGGCGCAGCGATTCCCGACGTCGACCGGGCCGTTGCGGCTCGCTGCGGTCTGCTCGTCGGCGGCGACCTCCTGGTCGGTCAGCGCGTAGGCTCGGCTGGCCTCGGTGGTGGACGCCGCGAAGACCACCCCCAGCACGTTCCCTTGCAGGTCGACCAACGGCCCGCCCGAGTTGCCCGGCTGAACCCCGGGACCCCCCGTCGCGGTGATCGAGTCGATGACGAAGACCTGCCGGGTGACGAGGTTCTCGTTGTAGATGTCGCGGCCGGTTGCGTTGATGATCTCGTCGACCACCGCTGGCGACACAGTGAGGCTCTGGCCGCCCGGGTAGCCGATCGCGGCTCCCTGCGTCCCCCGGTCGGCGCCGGCCTGCGGGAGAACCGTCAGGTTGAGCCCCGGGACATTGAGGATGGCGACGTCGATCGCCGGGTCGAAGAGGATCACCGTGGCGGCCCGGCGCTTGCCGTCCGCGAGAACCACGACCGTGTTCTTTGTCCCTGCCACGACGTGAGCGTTTGTCAGCACCTGGTTTGCGCGGATCGGGAACCCGGACCCGGTGATGATCCCGTTGCAGCCGACGCCGATGCTCTGGATCTCAACGGTGGCCAGCCTCGCCTTTTCAACGCCCGGGGTGTCGACCTGGGCGGGGAGCGGCGGAGGCGACCCGAGGATCGGCTCGAGGCCCGAGAAGGTGGCCGGAAAAGAGACGCCCGCGAGCACCTGCTGGACGCCGGCGAGGAAGCTGGGAGGCCGCGGCGCGTAGCCGTCGAGGAAGCGGAGGACCGTCGAGCGCTGGATCAGCCGGGAGATCGAGGGACTGGGGCCGCGGGAAAAGCTGAGACCGAGGAACCAGCTCACGACGAGCACCGCCGCCATCGAGAAGACCGCGCCGGCGATGTTGTCCAGTTCGCCCCGCCGGGAAAACTCCAGGATGCGGACGCGGACCGGTTCGCCGAGCCAGTAGCCGAGGCTCGAACCGAGGCTGCCGAAGATCAGCAGCACGACGACCGCGGTGACGGGCCGGGCGATCGGGCTGTTGATCCCGAAGAGGTCGGCGAGGGCGGGCGCGACCGCCGCTCCCAGGAGGACACCGCCGAGCAGTCCGAGGTACTGGAAGAGGGAGAGCCAAAAGCCCCGCCGGTGGCCGTTGCCGGCCGCGAAGATGACCGCGATGAGGATCGCGAAGTCGATGAGATTGATGCGACCCAGCATAATTAGGAACCGAGATGCACCCCCTCTTCCTGGTCAATGAGGGCACCGTGGCGGTGATCACGATGTCGGTGGCGCTCTTCATCGCCTTCGGGATGGTCATCGGATTGGGCGCCTACGTGATCTACTGCGATCGCCTCAACCGCGCCGGGGAAGCTGCCCTGGCTCATGCCGGCGAGGCTGAACCCGTGGCCGACGAGCCGGCGGTTACCACCAGCGCAGCTC
>JALZAP010000166.1 GCA_030948245.1 Candidatus Dormiibacterota bacterium
CTTCACGAGTGATTGAGGTGGAGGATGGCCGGCTGCACGAGTACATCCTCGAGCCGCCCGAGCTGGGCCTCCCGGTCGCACCACTGGAGGCGATGCGCGGCGGCGGGCCGGCGGAGAACGCCGTGATCGCCCGCGAGGTTCTGGGCGGCGCGAAGGGACCGCGCCGCGACGTGGTGTTGCTGAACTCGGCCGCCGCGCTCCGGGCGGCGGGCTTGGCGGGTGATTTCAAGGAGGGCATCGGCCTTGCCGGCGAGGCACTCGACTCGGGTCGAGCCGGGGAGGTGCTGGAGAGGTGGGCGAAAGCCTCACAGGCCGCCCCAGTGTCGGGGGGGTAGGGCGCGCGCAGGCCATGCCGAGCACGCCCGACAGGGGGGTCCGCCCCCCTCCAATCAAGGCAACCATCCTGGAGGAGATCGTCGCCGAGACGCAGGCGGAGGTTGCCGAAAGGCGCGCCCGCACGCCCCAGGAGAAGGTCGAGCGGCAGGTCCAGGCTGCCCCAGCCCCGCGCGACTTCAAGGCCGCCCTGCAGCGGCCGGAGCTCGCCGTCATCGCCGAGATGAAGGCCAGGTCGCCGAGCGCCGGGCTGCTGGCGGCGGGCGGCTACCGGCCGTCGACCATCGCGGAGACGTATGCCAAGGCGGGTGCCGCGGCGCTGTCCGTACTCACCCAGGGAAGCCGCTTCGGCGGCGCGCCCGAGCACCTGACGCTGGCCCGGCGAGCGGTCCGCATACCCGTCCTCCGGAAGGACTTCGTGACCGATCCTTACCAGGTGTTCGAGGCGCGGGCGTACGGCGCTGACGCGGTGCTGCTGATCGTGGCGGCCCTGGAGGAGGATGTGCAGCTCCGCGAGTTGCTGGCGCTCATTCGCCGCCTCGGCATGGCCGCCCTGGTCGAGATCCACACCACACGAGAGCTCGACACAGCGATCGGCGCCGGCGCCGACATCGTGGGGATCAACCATCGCAACCTGAAGACGCTGACGGTGGACACCGGACTCACGGCCCGACTCCGCCCACGCGTCCCGTCAGGGACCGTGCTGGTCGCCGAGAGCGGCATCCGCGACGCCGGCGACGCGCGCCGGATGCGGGTGGCCGGCGCGGACGCCGTCCTGGTCGGTGAGGCGTTGATGCGGTCCGACGATCCACGGACGCTGATCCGGGAGATGACGCGGGTCGAACGGGAATGAGCACCGACCAGAACCGCACGCTGGTGAAGATCTGTGGCATCTGTGACGTCGACTCAGCTCTGGCCGCGGTCGAGGCCGGCGCCGACCTGCTCGGTTTTCAGTTCTGCGAGTCGAAGCGCCGGATCACCCCCGATGACGCGGTCAAGATCCTTGACGAGCTGCCCGACGGTCCGGCGTTGGTGGGGGTCTTCATGGACCAGTCGCCAACCGAGGTCAACGCGATCGCCGAGTTCCTGGGTCTCGACATCGTCCAGCTCCACGGCAGCGAGAAGCCGGGCTTTCCGAGCGACCATCTCGTGATGAAGGCGCTCAAAGTGCGCGACGGCGTGGTTCCCGACGCCGGCGGCTGGCCGGACCCGGTGCTGCTCGATTCCTGGTCGCTCGACTCCACCGGCGGGACCGGCCACACCTGGAACTGGGAGACCGCCGAAGCGCTAACCGTCACCCGCCAGGTCTTCGTCGCCGGCGGGCTCAACCCGCTCAACGTCGGCACTGTGATCCGGCGGCTGCGGCCCTATGGAGTCGACGTCTCCAGCGGCGTCGAGTCGGAGCTGCGCGTCAAGAGCCCGGCGCTGATCGGCGCCTTCATCGACGCGGTGAGGAGGCAGGCGTGAGGGGCCGGTTCGGGATCTACGGCGGCCAGTACGTCCCGGAGACGCTGATGTCGCCGCTTGCCGAGCTGGAGACGGCCTGGAACGAGGCGAAGGCGGACCCCGGCTTCAAGGCTGAGCTGGAGCGGCACCGGAAGACGTTCATCGGCCGTCCGACGCCGCTCTACTTCGCCGAGCGCCTCTCCGCCCATCACGGCAACCGGATCCACTTGAAGCGGGAGGACCTCTGCCACACCGGCGCGCACAAGGTCAACAACGCACTCGGCCAGGCGCTGCTCGCGGTCCGAATGGGAAAGCGGCGGATCATCGCCGAGACCGGCGCCGGCCAGCACGGCGTGGCGGTGGCGACCCTCTGCGCCCGTTTCGGTCTCCACTGCACCGTCTACATGGGGCGGGAGGATATGCGCCGGCAGGCCGTCAACGTGCAGCGGATGGGTCTTCTCGGCGCCGAGGTGCGGGAGGTGACGGCCGGCACGATGACCCTTAAGGACGCGACCTCGGAGGCGATCCGGGACTGGGTTACCAACGTCCGCGACACCCACTACATTATCGGCTCGGCGGTCGGGCCTCACCCTTACCCGGAGATGGTGCGTGACCTGCAGCGGGTCATCGGCGACGAGGCGCGGGAGCAGTACCTGGAGGCCGAAGGGCGCCTGCCGGAGGTCGTCGTCGCCTGCGTCGGTGGCGGCTCCAACGCGATCGGCGTCTTCACAGCCTTCGTAGGCGACGAGGATGTCCGCCTGGTGGGCGTGGAGGCGGGTGGTTCGGGCGTCGCCACCGGCAGGCACGCCGCCTCGCTCGTCGCCGGCCGGCCGGGCGTTCTCCACGGCGCCCTCTCCTACCTGCTCCAGGACGCCGACGGCCAGGTTGCGCAGACCCATTCCATCTCGGCCGGCCTCGACTATCCGGGAGTCGGGCCCGAGCACTCCTTCCTGCGCGACGCGGAGCGGGCCGAGTACCACGCCGTGGACGACGCCCAGGCGGTGGCTGCGCTTCGCCTTTGCACTCGCCTCGAGGGCATACTGCCCGCCCTCGAGCCCTCCCACGCCCTCCATTTCGCGGGCACCCTGGAGGGCCGGGTGCTGGTTTGTCTGAGCGGTCGCGGCGACAAGGACATGGACAACCTTGCTGCGGATTGAGAACGGCAGGCTCGGCTTGATCCCCTACCTGATGGCCGGCCACCCCGACCGTGACCGGTCGGTTGCCGCAGCGCGCGCCCTGGCGGCGCTGCCGATCGCGGCGCTCGAGCTCGGCATCCCCTTCAGCGACCCGCTCGCCGACGGTCCCGTGATCCAGCGCGCGGGCCAGGCGGCGCTCGAAGCGGGGGCGACGGTGGCCGGCTGCCTGGAGATCGCGGCGGCCGTCGCGGGCCAGGCGCCGGTCGTGTTCATGTCCTATGTGAACCCGATCCTCTCCTACGGTCCCGAGCGGTTCGCGGCGGACGCGGCGGCCGCCGGTGTGGCCGGCGTGATCCTGCCCGACCTTCCGCCGGAGGAGAGCGAGAGCGTTGCCGCCGCGCTCCACGAACACGGCCTGGCAACGGTCTTCATGGTGGCGCCGACCAGCACCGAGGAGCGCATCCGCATCATCTGCGACGCGTCCAGCGGCTTCGTCTACTGCGTGACGCTGACCGGCATCACCGGCGTGCGGTCGGAGCTGCCAGAGGGCGTCGGCGAACTTCTGGCGCGGGTCAAGGCACAGACGGCCCTGCCGGTCGCGGCGGGATTCGGCATCGCAACCCCGGAGCACCTCGAAGCGCTGAGAGGGCTCGCCGATGCCGCGGCCGTCGGGAGCGCCGTCGTCAAGGAGATCGACGCCGGGCGGGACCCGGGACGCCTGGTCGAGGAGCTGCTCGCCGCATGCCGGTGAGGGGCATCCGCGGTGCGACGACCGCAGACAGCAACAGCGCAGAAGCGATAACCGAGGCGACGGCCGAGCTCCTGGCTGAGCTCGTCCAACTCAACGAGCTTGAGAGCGAACAAATCTGCTTCGCCTACTTCACGACCACGCTGGACCTCGACGCCGAGTTCCCGGCGCTCGCCGCGCGGCGGATGGGATGGATCGGCGTGCCCCTTCTCTGCGGCAACGACATGGTCGTCCCGGGGCCGAATCCCCGGTCGGTTCCGATGTGCATCCGTATCCTTCTCCTCTACAACACCGACAGGGCCCAATCCGAGATGAAGTCCGCCTACCTGCGCGGGGCGCAGGCGATCCGCGCGGACCTCGACCGAACGGCTGGGGAGCTGAACATCAATTGATAATCGTCATGTCGCATCAGGCGCTGCCCGCGCAGGTCGACGCCGTCGTCGAGAAGATCGGCGAGCTCGGCCTCACGCCCGAGCTCTCGAAGGGCGAGGACCGCTCGATCATCGGGGTCATCGGTGGCAACGCGTACGCCTACCGCGAGGCCTTCGCCCACCTGCCCGGGATCCAGGAGATCGTCCAGATCACCAAGCCCTACAAGCTCGCCAGCCGGGAGTGGCAGCCGAAGAACACGGTCATCGACGTGGGCGGCGTGAAGATCGGGGGAGACCAGGTCGTCATGATGGCCGGCCCCTGCTCGGTCGAGGGTGTCGAGATGCTGATGGAGACAGCCCGCCACGTCGCCGCCCAGGGGGCGAAGATCCTCCGTGGGGGAGCGTTCAAGCCGCGCACCTCCCCCTACTCCTTCCAGGGCCTCGGCGAGGACGGCCTGAAGATGCTGGCCCGGGCGCACGAGGAGACCGGTCTCAAGGTGATCACCGAGGTCGTCACCCCGGGCGACGTCGAGCTCGTAGCCAGGTACGCCGACATCCTTCAAATCGGCACCCGCAACATGCAGAACTACGCCCTGCTCCAGGAGGCCGGCCGATCCGGCCACCCGGTGATGCTGAAGCGGGGGATGTCCTCGACGATCGAGGAGTGGCTGCTGGCCGCCGAATACCTGCTCTCCCAGGGCAACCGCAAATTGATGCTCTGCGAGCGCGGTATCCGCACCTTCGAGACCTCAACCCGCTTCACCCTCGACATCAACGCGGTGCCCCTCGTGCGCGAGCTGTCGCACCTGCCGGTGATCGTCGACCCCT
>JALZAP010000167.1 GCA_030948245.1 Candidatus Dormiibacterota bacterium
ACTCCGCCAGGGCGTCGTTGCGGACGAGGAACTCGCCCGGCATCCCGACCGGGACGTCGGCTCCCTCCTCGTCGACCAGGCGGATCTCCTGACCCTCCAGCGCCGTTCCCGCCGAGCCCGGCTTGCGGAGCTGGTCCTCCGGCCGCAGCACGGTGTTGATGCCCGTCTCGGTCGCGCCATAGAACTCCCAGAGGACGGGGCCGAAGTAGCCGATGCACCTCTCCTTGAGGCTGATCGGGCAGGGCGCGGCGCCGGTGATTATTTGCCTGAGGCTGGAATGGTCGATGCCAGCCCGGTACTTCTCCGGCAGGTTCAGCATCCGGGCGATCAGGGTCGGCGCCATGAAGGTCGTCGTGACCCGGTGCCTGCCGATCAATGCCAGCGCCTCGGCGGCGTCGAACCGCTTCTCGATGACGACCGTCGCGCCGAGCAGCTGGCTCAATGCGGAGAAGAAACCGACCGCGCTGTGATAGCCGGGGCCGGCCATCAGGTGGACGTCGTCCGGTCCCAGCCCGAACGTCTGGATGATCTGGAGGACGTTCTTGATGTCCACCCCGTTCGGCCGAAAGGCGCCCTTGGGCCGCCCCGTGGTGCCGGAGGTGTAGATCATGCTGGCGCCGATCGGAGAGGCGCCCGCGGCGGCCTCGGCGGCTGTGCCCTCGCCCAGCAGCTCCTCGTAGGACAGCCAGCCGGCGGGCGGGCTGCCGGTGCCGGTGAGGACGTAGTGCCGGTCGCCCACGACCTGGCTTCGGGCCTCTTGGACGACAGCCAGGAATTCAGGGCTGGCGGTGACGACCTTGGCGCCCGAGTCGTTGACGATGTAGGCGACCTCGGCCGGTCGCAGGTGGTGATTGATCGGTACGCCGACGGCGCCCAGCCGGCGCGCGCCGTGGGCGGCCTCCTGCCCCTCGACCGAGTTGTAGGAGATGCCCGTCAGCCGATCTCCCGCCTCCACACCGAGCCTCCGCATGGCGGCCGCATAGCGGTTCGCGCGTTCGTCCAGCTCGGCGAAGGCGACGCTGCGCTGCTCGAAGAGGAGTGCGGCCTTGTCCGGCGGGCGGCGGCATGGGCTGCGAGCGGATCGCCCATCTGGCTGGCCATGGCCGCTAAATGCTAGTGATGTGTTCTGCCTTCAGGTCGACAACGGGTTCGCGCAGGGGCCCTTCCGGGTCGCCGGCGGCAATCGGGTTGACCAAATCACGACAGACGCCACCTGCTACGCGGTCGGCGCCGGCGTCGGCTGCTGCAGGGCGCCGGTGAACGCGGCGGCGAAGATGACGATGTAGAAGATCACCACCAGGAGGCCGAGGACGGCGGCGATGATGCCGACGATCCAGCCCGCCGTCGCGATCCCCCGGCCGGACTTGTACCCGCCGCTCGCCTGGATCCTCTTAAGCGCCGAACGGCCCAGGAAGAAGCCGACCAGGCCGAGCGCGATCGCCGGGATGCCGTAGCAAAAGACCGCCGGCAAGCCGATTATCGAACAGACCAGGGACGCGATCGCATAGCCGTCTGTACCTGTCGAGCCCGGATAGGCATACCCGCTGCTGAGGCCGGCCGGGTAGGCAGGATAGGCGCCGGGTGACCAGGCGGGCGGCGCCACCGCGGCGTAGCCGCCCGGCGGCGGCGGTGGAGGCGGCAGCCCGCCGTACGCAGGCTGGGCTCCGACCAGGGACGGGGGTGGTGGGGCCGAAACGTTCGGAGTGGGTGACCGTGCCGGCTCGGCCTTGCCGATTGCCGCCCGGGCCGCGTTCGCCGCCGTGGCCGCGTCGCCCCCGCCGTGAAGAACGGTGGTCGCGGCCGAGGTTGCCCTGGCGAGGTCGTCGCCGGCGGCGCCGAGCTCGGTCCGGGCCCAGTCGTACCATTCCGCGTACTGCCGTACAGGGGGCGCTGCCGGCGACGACCAGCCGGGTCCGGTGCGGGATTGTGCCGCCGCGCGGGCTGCCGCCTGGGCGTCCTGCCTTCCCTGGTTCGCCTCCGCCGCCGCCTGTGCCGCGGCGTGGCAAATCTCGGGC
The DNA here is from genome assembly GCA_030948245.1 of Candidatus Dormiibacterota bacterium. Lineage (GTDB taxonomy): Bacteria > Chloroflexota > Dormibacteria > Dormibacterales > Dormibacteraceae > UBA6019. The sequence continues at coordinate 2,016 of JALZAP010000167.1, forward strand.
GTTGCGCTCAGGTTTCGTTTTGCCCAGACATACCATTCTGCGTATTCCCGGGCCCGGTCCTCGGACATGCGTCCAGACCTTACGGGAATTCCGTCGAGGCGGCTTCGGCGCTCCCTAGCTGTAGTTGTTGTCGCCGGGCCGTGCGAGGGCCGCGCCGATGATTATGGCCAGGCCGAGCAGCCCGTTAAGGAGAGCGAACTCCACCGAAAAGACGTTGAAGGCGACGATGGGCTCGGCGATGCCGGTCAAGAACGTGACGCCCGCGATTATCGACATGACACGTGCCCAGCGGGCCCTCGCGAGAGCGCCGATGACAGCCAGCAGCGCGACGAGGAACATGAGGAAGGACTGAGAGCCATCTACCCACCCGATGACCTGCTGGCCAGGAGTCAAGGTGAAGAAGATGAGGGTGACCAGCTCCTGTGGCCAGGCAAGAAGGCCGATGCCGCCGCCGGCGCCAACGAGCACCGCCACCCAAACCGGGACCTCGACGACGGCGCGCCTCCGAGCGACACCGGGCGCCGGATAGGGCGATGGGCCGTAGGCGTAGGGCGGCGGATAGGCGGGTGGATAGGCGGATGCCGGGTAAGCCGCCGCTGGATAGCTCGCCTGCGGCGGATAGCCGGGGTCCGAGGGAGGAGTCGAATAAGGCGGGGGCGACTGGGCGCTGACCGATGTGGTTACCGTCGGAGCGGGTGCGCTCGCTTCGGGCGGCGATGGCAGCGGTGGCGAGGATGCCGGCAGAGAAGATGCGGGCAGGGAGGACAGCGATCCGCTCGCCGGGTCCGAGGTCTCCGGTGCGCTCCGCCGGGCAGCTTCGGCCGCAGCCGCCGCGTCACCGCCCCGTTCCGTCTCGGCGAGGGCAGCTGCCGCCGCGTCGTGGAGTGACTCGCCGGAAACGTTGAGGGCCGTCCGGGCCCAGTCGTACCACTCGGCGTAGGAGCGGACGGCGGGAGACGCCGCGTCGGTCCAACCGGCGCCGGAGCGGTTCTGGGCCGCCGCCCGAGCCGCCAGCGAGGGTTCTCCACCCTGCGACTTCGCGTCCATCGCGGCCTTGGCGCAGGCGTGACGCACCTCCCCGGTGGAGGACAGGTTGCGCGCCGTCCATACGTACCACTCGGCGTAGGTACGCTTCTGATCCTCGGTCTCGGTGCTGGCCACCCCGCTCGGACGATAGCAGCCGAGGCGGACACGCCCAATTTCAGTCTTTGAGGTTCAGAGGGTCGAGCAGCTCTTCCCGGGGCCGGGTGATCTTCTCCCGCGACCGCATTATCTCGATCAGCTTCTTGCGGCCCTTGGGCGGGCCGATCATTATCGCGCCGACCAGCCGGTCCTCGAGGAAGAACAGCTTGCGGAAGAACTTCTCCTCATAGGAGAAGGTGCGGACCGATTCCAGGTCGGGCTGGACGTCTGGCGTCACGCCCATCACCGCCATCGTCGAGCCGAACATCGTGGTGGTGTAGGTGGGCACGTCGAAGAACTCCTCGTCGGCGCCGGCCATGTTGTGGGCGACGACCTTGCCATGGGCCATCGCGTTGTCCCAGGTGCCCATCTGGTTGTGCTTGCCGACCATCAGGTCGAAGAAGACGGCGATGTCACCCGCGGCATAGACATCCGGAAGGTTGGTCCGCAGGCGGGAATCGGTGACGATGCCCCTCCGCAGCTCGACGCCGGTGCCCTCCAGCGGCTCGGTGTAGTACTTGAGGCCGACCCCGTAGCAGAGTGCGTCGAACTCCACCCGGTGACCTTTCTCGGTCTCCACCGCGAAGTGTCCGTTGACGGAGGTAAAGGCCTTGGCCTCGTCCTCCAGGATGAACTCGACGCCCATCTGCTCGCCGAGCCGCCGGCAGAGCTCACCGCCTTCGACGTCGAGCACGTAGCGGAGGAAGCGAGGCCCGCGCATCAGCCAGGTGACCTTGACCCCCCGGTGTGCGATGCCCTCGGCGAGCTCGTAGGCGATGAAGCTGCCGCCCATCACCAGCACCCGCTTCGAGCGGTCGGCGGCGGCGATTATCGCGTTGGTGTCGTCGAGAGTCTGGAAGCCGAAGATGCAGGGGAGCTCAGCCGCGCCCGGCCAGGGCGGCGGGCTCGGCTGGCCCCCGGTGGCAACGAGCAGCGCGTCATAGGGAAAGTTCCGCGCTTTGTTGGAGGGGGGACTTCCCTCCTGTCGGCCGTGCCCGGCTGAGCCTGCGCGCGGCCCACCCGCCTTTTCGGTGGAGACGACCTTGGCGATCGGGTCGACGTGGGTGGCCCAGGTTTCGAAGTGGATCTCCAGGTTGCGGGCGGCGTAGTCCTCGACGGTTCGCATCAGGACCTTCTCCTCGCGCACCTGGCCGCGCAGGTAGCGCGGGAGCGCGACCCGGTTGTACAGGGGATGCCGCTCGGCGGCGAGCATCACGATCGAGCACTCCGGATCCTGGAGGCGGAGCTCTTCCGCGCACGTCTGGCCGGCGATTCCGTTGCCGAGGATCACGTAGCGGCGGGTGGTCAGGGCTTTCTACAACCTCAGCGCGAAATAGGACAACCGGAACGGTGCAGCCTCGGAATCGTATCCGGTCGCAGTGAAGTCCTCCTCTCCCGGGTGCCCGTCCGGGGCCCAGAGGCTGACACCCTCCATGCCGTCGGTGTCGGCTTCGTAGCGGAGCGCCAGCAGCAGCTCCTGGAGCGCCCCGCCGGAGCCGGCCACGAAATACGCCCAGAGGTTGTTGCCGCCCCAGCCCGGGCGCACCGCAGCCAGGGCCCGGCCGCCACCGGCGATCCGCAGCGCGCCCGCCTCGGCAAGCCTCCGCAGCAGCTCGGCGTCGAGG
>JALZAP010000168.1 GCA_030948245.1 Candidatus Dormiibacterota bacterium
GCTGGGGGCGCTCAGCATCCTCCTCCCGAAGAAGGTTCTGCCGCCCCGGCGCTAGCGGGGCTTGCGGTTCTTCAGCTGCTTGCGGACCGCCTCCGCGTACTTCGGGATCTCGTCGCGAACCGCCGCCGCAACCTTGGGCAGCTCACGCCTGACCCTCGGCAGCTCCTTGTCGATAACGGCCTTGGTCGACTTGCGCAGCGCGGGCAGATGCTTGTCGGCCAGCTTCTTGACGTCCTTGGCCGCGGCCGTGGCAACCTTCCGCAGCTGGTCGGTGCTCTCGCTCATGGTTTCTCTTGACCTCCTAGTCAGCGATGTGGGTTCGATAGAACTCGACCGTCCGCGTCCATGAGCGGCAGGCCGCATCGTATGCCTCGTGAGCCGGGTCCAGCTTGGACGCGGCCATGAAACCGTGGCCCAGGCCCGGATGGATCGTGTACTCGAACTCGATGCCACGCGCCTTGAGCAGCTCGGCCAGCCGCTCTACCTTGTCCATCCCGGCGCCGGTGTCCTGGTCACCCCAGAAGCCCAGGATCGGGCCGCTCATGTGGTCGGCCACGGTCAGCGGCGCGGGCGGGCCGCCGGGGCCGCCGCTGCCGGCCGGGAAGCCGTAGAAGCAGACCGTGGCCAGGTCGTCGCGCTCGGCCGCCAGGTCGAGGACGAGGGTGCCACCCATGCAGAAGCCGATCGTCCCGATCTTGCCGGCCGCGAAGGGCTGCAGGTGGAGCCAGTCGATCGCCTGCGACAGGTCGACCAGCGTCTGGTTCTGGTCGAGCTTCTCGCGGCGCGCCAACGCCGCCTCCCGCGTCGGTTCAGGGAGCGGGCCCTGGCGAAAGAAGTAGTCGGGCAGCAGCGCCGTAAAGCCGGCCAACGCCAGCCGGCCGGCGAGGTCCTCGTAGAAGGGCGTGCGGCCGAAGATGTCGCCGACAACGAGCACGCCGGCGCCGGCGCCGGTCTGCGGCCGGCAGATCAACGCGGGCATCCTCTCCAGCTTGCCGATCAGGGGCACCTCGACCTCGAGCCGATCCACCTCGGGAGCTGTGTGGCCGTGGGGAATTTCGGGATGGCACATCAGCGGGCCACCGTCCTAACCATCCCTGCGGATCTCTTCGGCATCTTTCCGCATCTTATTGTCGCGGCTGGGCACAATACCCAGTGCCGTGCTCCAAGCCACCGATCTAACCGTGGAAATCGCCGCCCGCGCTGTCGTCAAGGACGGCAGCTTCCTGCTGCGCGACGGCGACAAGGTCGGGCTGGTCGGCCGGAACGGGACCGGGAAGACGAGCCTGCTCAAGGTGCTCGCCGGCGAGGTCCAGGCGGCGGGCGGCGTCGTGCTCCGCCGCGGCACCCTCGGCTACGTCCCGCAGGACCCGCGGCCCGACCCCAAGGCGATCGACGCGACCGCGTTGACGCGGCTCCTGGGCGGCCGCGACCTCGACGGTCAGGCCGTCCGCCTCGAGGAGGCCCGTCTGGCCCTCGAGACGGACCACTCCGAGGAGGCGCTGCACCGCTTCTCCCACGCTGAGGAGGTCTTCCGCGACGCCGGCGGCTACTCGGGCGAGTCGGACGCCCGCAAGATCGCGACCGGCCTCGGCGTCCAGCCCGACCGGGTCGATCTCCCCCTACGGGTGCTCTCCGGTGGGGAGCGACGGCGGATCGAGCTCGGTCGGGCGCTCTTCGCCGAGGCCACCGTGCTGCTCCTCGACGAGCCCACCAACCACCTCGACAAGGACGCCAAGGAGTGGCTGATGAGCTTCCTGCGCGGGCACCGCGGCGCCCTCCTCGTCGTGAGCCACGACCTCGACCTGCTCGACACCGCCATCACCCGCGTCCTCCACCTGGAGTCGGGCAAGCTGACCGAGTACCGGGGGACCTACACTCAGTACCAGGCGGCCCGGGTAGCCGACGAGAAGCGGACGGCGGCCACCGCCGTGCGGCAGCAGGCGGAGATCACCCGGCTCCAGACGCTCGCCGACGTCATGCGCCGGCAAACCGCGGGACGCGCCCGGACGGCGAAGTCGCTCGACAAGCGGATCGAGCGGATGAGGGCCGGCGCGGTCACCGTCCAGCGGCGGGGCAAGAAGGTCAACTTCCGATTCCCGCCTCCTCCCCATGCGGGCCGGATCGTTCTCCAGGCCAGCGGCCTCGCCAAGGGCTACGGGGGACCGGCCGTCTTCACCGACATCACCTTCCAGGTCGAGAAGGGCCAGCGGCTGCTGATAATGGGCTACAACGGCGCCGGCAAGTCGAGCCTGCTCAGGATAATCGCCGGCGCGACCAAGGCCGACGCGGGAGGTTTCCGGACCGGCGTCGGGGTCTCCGTCGGCTACTACGCCCAGGAGCACGAGGGACTCGATCCGGCGCGGACTGTTCTCGACCACATGCGGGACGCATCCGATGCCGACGATCCCGTGCTCCGCCAGATCGTGGGCATGTTCGGGCTCCACGGCGACAAGGCGTTCCAGCCGGCGGGCACCCTTTCGGGCGGCGAGAAGACCAAGCTGGCGCTGGCCCAGATCTGCGCCGGCAAGCACAATCTGCTGATCCTCGACGAGCCCACCAACAACCTCGACCCGCCCTCGCGGGACGGGTTCGCCCAGGCGCTCGCGACCTGGCCCGGCTCGCTCATCGTGGTGAGCCACGACGCCGAGTTCGTCGAGCGGCTCAGCCCGCAGAAGATCCTCCTCATGCCGGAGGGCATCAACGACTTCTGGGACGACGAGTTCCTCGAGATGGTGTCCCTGGCATGACCGCGCCCTTCGCGGGTACCCAGCACCTCTATGACGCGGTGTACTCGTGGAAGGACTACCCGGCCGAGGTGGAGAGGCTGCGGCCATACCTGCGCGGCTCCACCATCCTCGACGTCGCCTGTGGGACCGGCGGCCACATTCAGCACCTGAGCGGTGCTTATGAGGTGGTGGGCGTCGACATCGATCCCGGCATGCTGGAAGTCGCCCGCGAGAAGAACCCCGGCGTCGAGCTGAAGGTGGCCGACATGCGGGATTTCGAGCTCGGCCGCCGCTTCGGAACCGTGCTCTGCCTCTTCAGCTCGATCGGCTACCTCGGCTCGGTCGCCGAGCTCAACTCAGCGCTGGCATGCTTCGCCCGCCATTCCGAGGAGGGCGGTGCCGTCCTCGTCGAGCCTTGGTTGCGCCGCGAGAAATTCGAGCTGCAGCCGCCGCGGCTGTTCAGCCATGAGGCAGATGGGTCGACGGTCGCCCGGATGGGGTTGGTCGAGGTCGACGGCGAGTTCACCAACATCCGCTTCCACTACCTCATCGGTTCTCCTGGGCGGATCGAGCACGTCGAGGAAGTGCATCGAACCCGCCTTTTCAGCGACGCCGAATACCGTGCCGCGTTCGAGGCGGCGGGCCTGGCGGTCGGTTACGACGAAGGCGGGCCGATGGGCCGCGGCCTGTACTTCGGCAGCCGGCCGTGAGGCGCCTGGCGGCGCTGCTGGCGCTCCTCCTCCTTGCCGCCTGCAGCCAATCAGCCGCCAGCGTCGATACCGGGCTGAAGGCCGGCGCCTATGCGGGGACGATCGGCCAGGCGGCGTACCAGGTCGACATTCCGACGAAGTGGAATGGGACGCTGCTGCTCTACAGCCATGGCTACGCGGCGCCGACCGGCGGCAACCCAGCCTCCGACGCGGGCGACGCCACGACCAGGGCGTGGCTGCTGGGGAACGGCTACGCTCTCGCCGGCTCCTCTTACAGCAGCACCGGATGGGCCGTGGCGGACGCCTTCCAGGACCAGGTGGCGCTGCTCGGTGCCTTTGCCAGGAAGTTCGGCAAGCCGAAGCGCACCGTGGCCTGGGGCCATTCCTTGGGTGGGATCATCACCGCCGGCCTGATCCAACTCCACCCGACCCTCTTCGCCGGAGCGCTGCCGATGTGCGGAGTGCTGGCCGGCGGCATCGCCAACTGGAACGGGGCGCTCGACATCGGCTTCGCGACGCAGGTCCTGCTCGACCCCCACCTGCAGGTTGTCAACATCAGCGACCCGGGCGCCAACCTCACCCGCGCCCGGGCGGCGGTGACGGCAGCCAACGCAACGCCGCAGGGCAGGGCGCGGCTCGCCTTGATCGCCGCGCTCGGCTACCTCCCGGGCTGGTTCAACCCGCTCAACCCCGAGCCCGCCGCGGGCGACTTCGCCGGCCAGCAGGCCAACCAGGCGACCTGGGAATCGTTCGACTTCACCTACGTCTTCGCCTTCCGCGCCGAGCTGGAGAGGCGGGCCGGAGGCAATCCCTCCTGGAACAACGGGGTCGACTACCAGAGGGCGTTCGCCGCCTCACCGGGCCGGGTCGAGGCGGAAGCCCTCTACCGCGAGGCGGGTCTCGACCCGGCAGCCGACCTGGCCCGGATCCAGGCCGCGCCGCGGATCGCCGCGGACCCCGCGGCCGTCGCCTACCTGGACAAGAACATAAGCTTCACCGGCAATCTCGGGGTGCCGGTGCTGACGCTTCACACGACCGCCGATGGCCTGGTCGTGGTCGAGAACGAGGCGGCCTACGCCGACGTGGTGGCGGCGGGGGCTGATGGCGGGATGCTGCGCCAGCTCTTCACGCACCGCGCCAACCACTGCATATTCACGCCGGCCGAGCAGATCACCGCCTTCCAGGTCCTCTTCAACCGGCTCGACAGCGGCAGCTGGGGGACGACCGACGCCGCCGCGCTTAATGTCCGGGTGGCGGCGCTGGGCGCCAGGTACAACGGCGGCACCCTGCCCGGCTCGACGAGCCCGATATCGGTCCTGCCCGGCTTCATCGCCTTCACGCCGCCCTCCTTTCCGCGCCAGTTCGACGGCCGGAGCCA
>JALZAP010000169.1 GCA_030948245.1 Candidatus Dormiibacterota bacterium
CCTGAGGTGGATCCCATTGCTTCGATCGCGGGCCTGATCTGCGCCTCGGCGCTCTTCTTCTACTTCGTCCAGCTGGACAAGCAGCGGGAGGTCGTGGCCGAACTGCCTCCGCAGGAGGAGAACGATCCCATCGCCCTTCGCCGCCGGTCCTTCAGCTATCGACTCGACCGGCTCGGCCGGCGGCTCTTCGGAAGCCGGCTGAGCGCCGGTAAACGGACCACCGTCCAGGTCAAGTTGAACCTCGCGGGGAACCCCGGACACGTCACGCCGGCCGCGTTCGAGGCGATCCGCTATGGCGTGGCGGCGGTCCTGGTGGCCCTGCCGCTGCTGATCGGCCTCGTCCTCGGCCTCCCGGTCACCGGCCTGATCGCGGCCGTCATCGGGGGGGCCATCGGCTTCTGGCTGCCGGTCCTCGTCCTCAACCAGATGGCGAGCGCCCGGCGGACGGCGATCGAGCGCAACCTACCCGACGCCGTCGACCTGCTGACGCTGGCGGTCGAAGCCGGCCTCAGCCTCGATGCCGGGATGGCGGACATCACCGGCCGCTTCAACAACGCCCTCGGCGACGAGTTCAGCAAGGTCCTCCGCGAGGTGCGACTCGGCCGACCGCGGATGCTTGCCCTTGAGGACATGGGCCGCCGGTCGGGGGTTGCCGAGCTGCACAACCTGATCCAGGCCATCACCCAATCGGAGCAGATGGGAATCGGCATCAGCCGCTCGCTCCGGATCCAGGCCGGGGAGCTGCGCCGGAGCCGGCGCTCCTTCGCCCAGGAACGAGCAGCCCAAGCGTCGCTGCGGATGATCTTTCCGATGGTGGGCTGCATCTTCCCGACCATCTGGATCATCCTCCTCGGCCCGGCGCTGCTCGGCATCATCAAGGCCTGGCGCTGATATTCCGGCATGGCAGAGCGGCCGCCTGATTCCCTATCCTCACGGGTAGAAATCCCTCAGCCGGTGGTTTTCGCATTGCCTCCCAAGGAGGTGGGTAGTCCGAAGTGAAAGTCGTGGTGAAGGACCCTGAGGAGTTCGAGTCCGCGCTGCGTGAGTTTCGTCGCAAGGTGCAGGAGCAGGGCCTCGTCCGCGAGGTCCGGCGCCGCGCGCACTATGTGCCGCCCGCCGAGGCGCGCAAGATCAAGTCGATAAGAGCCCGCCGGCGCCGGCGGTGAGAGTGGGTATAATTTCCGGCGTTCGGTGGCTATGGCGGAGGGGAAACACCCGTTCCCTTTCCGAACACGGAAGTTAAGCCCTCCAGCGCCGATGGTACTGCCAGGGTTACCTGGTGGGAGAGTAGGTCGTTGCCGAGCATTCTTTACAAATCCCGCAGCCCGCGAGGGCGGCGGGATTTGTTCTTGGTGGGACGCTTCGGCTAGAGCGGCGTCACCGGCCTGAGGCGGGGCAGCAGGAAGAGGAGCCGCACGGTGAGCGCGGCGAGCAGCGCCAGCATCGTCCCCAGCACGTCGGTGACTACGTAGCTGACGCCGCCGTGGTAGGTGGCGATGGACACCGCCAGCATCACCACGGCCGCCGCCAGCAGCGGGATGAACCAGCGGTCGCGGGCGGCCATGCAGAACTGGACCAGCAGGTTGTTCAGGCTCAGCGCGAGGCCGATCAGCCCCACCAGGAAGATGTAGTTCTGGGCGTCGGCGAAGGCGGGGCCGAAGAGGAGCCTGACCACCAGGCCGGGCAGCACGCCGAAGACGAGCAGCGCACCGGCGCCGAGCATGGCCATGAGCCCGGCCGACACGCCCAGCAGGCGCCCCGGGTGGTTGTTGCTGGCGAGCGCCTCGACAACCCGCGGAAAGAGGACCTGGCTGACGGAGAGGGTCAGGAAGTAGAGGATCGTCCCGATCTTGTTGAGCGACCCGTAGATCCCCGCATCGTGGCCCGACAGGTAGTGCTTGGCGAGGATCACGTCGAGGTTGTACAGGAGCATGATGCCGAGCGTTCCGGCGATGGCGATGAGAGAGAAACCGACCATCGAGCGAAGCGGCGCCTTCTCGCCGCCTGCTCGGAGCTGGGCGCGAAGCGCGTAGAGGCCGATCAGGTAGGCGAAGGCGACGCCGGCGAGGACCGAGACGGTCGCGCCGATGACCCCCGTACCGGCCGCGAGGAGGAGAGCCAGCGCGGTGCAGCGGACGATCATCTCGAGCGAGAGGTTGGCCGAGAGGGCTGAGAAGTGCTGGATCCCCTGGAGGATCCCGCGCGGGATTCCGACCTGCCAGTAGACGGCGATGCCGATACCGAGCCAGATCACCGGGACAGGGGAGTGGAGATGGAGAAAGTCGGCGGTCGGCCCGGCCAGCACGAAGCTCGCAACGACTATCAGGGCGCTCGGGATCATTATCAGCTGGGTCGAGCGGAGGACCAGGTAGCGGACCGAGTCGGTGGTGCCTGACGCGGTGAGGGTCGCCGAGTAGCGCGCCAGCACCAGGACCAGGATCAGGGTTGGGGTCGTGAAGACCGCGTAGAGGGCGATTATCGAGGCGACGTCGCCGTACAGGCTCGGACCCAGCGCTCGACCGGCGATGGCGTGGTAGACGAAGCCGCCGATGCCGGCCACCAGGCCGCCCGCGAAGAGGATCAGATTCTGCCTGACCAGCCTGCTGGAGCGAAGCCATTTCAGGCGCGGCCGGAGCCCTTCCGGCAGGCGCCCGTCGGCGGTGTCACCGGGGGTCAGCAGCGGCTTGGCGTCGCCAACGCCTCGGTTGCTCACGTCCTGCGGATTCTAGTTGGAGGCCTTGAGCGCCGATAAAGCGCGCGTCCGTATCCTTTGCTCGGGATGGAAGAAGGGGAGCGGCAGCCGGCCCGGGAGCCGCTCGTCTCGGTCATCATCGTCAGTTACAACGTCAAGGACCTTCTCCTCGACTCCCTGGCCGCCCTCTTCGAGCGAACCGACATCCCCTTCGAGGTGGTGGTCGTCGACAACAACTCGAAGGACGGCTCTGCCGCCGCGGCGGAGGAGGCCTTCCCCCAGGTCAAGGTCCACCGGATGCGCAAGAACGTCGGCTTCGGGCGCGCAGCCAATGCCGGCCTCGAACACACCTCCGGCCGCTTCATCCTGGTGCTCAACCCAGACGTGATGGTCAGTGAGGGATGTCTCGGCGAGCTCGCCGACTTCCTCCTCGTCCGGCCCGACGCAGGGGCGGTGGGCCCGCGCATCCTCCAGCCCGGCGGAAAGCTCGACGAGAGCGCGCGGCGCGCGTTTCCGACCCCCTCGGTGGCGGTCTACCGGGCCATCGGGCTGAGCCGCCTCTTCCCCCATTCGGCCAAGTACGGCCGCTACAACATGGGCCACCTCTCGGCCGAGCGCGTCCACGAGATCGACTCCGGCACCGCCGCCTGCCTGATGGTCCGCCGGACGGCGATCGCGAAGGTCGGCTTCTTCGACCCCGCCTACTTCATGTACTTCGAGGACATCGACCTCTGCTACCGCCTCAAGCAGGGCGGCTGGAAGATCTTCTACATCCCCTCCGCGGAGGCCCTCCACGTCAAGGGCGCCTCCTCCTCGCAGGAGCAGCGGCGGGCCCTCTACCAGCTCCACAGCGCGAACTGGACGTTCCACCACAAGCACTACGCGGACGAGCTGCCCGCCTTCGGGAACGGCCTGGTGTGGGCCGCGATCTGGACCCGCTGGGCCGTCCTCACCGGCTGGTCGGAGGTCAAGAACCGGACCGCCAAAGCCTCTGCCTAGTCCGCCTTCCCACCCTGCCCGTCGATCAATGGGGAGGGCGGAAAGGCTCAGCGGTCGGGAGCCGGCCGGAAGGGCTCCAGCAGGTCGACGTCGGTCTCGTTGAGATCGACCTGGACGTTCGACCCGACAACTTCGATCACCTTCTCGAGCGGGATGACGACATGGGCGCCGAGCACGCCTTCGCGAGCCATCACCAGCTCCCGCACATTGCCCTTCTCGTCGGTAAGCACTTCGATGACGTGCCCGATCTGGCGGTCGCCGGTCCAGACCGGGCTGCCGGCGGTGATCTCGCTGGCGGTCTCTCCGGGCGTCAGGTCGGCATGGACCGGGGGAAGGTAGGGTGTGTTGCCGAGCAGCGCGCCGGCGACGGCGAGGAAGTTGTGGAGCTGGTAGCCCTCGGGTGGCTCCCAATGCTCGCCCGGAGCCTCAAGGGAGCTCTCGTCATGCCGCGGGAACGCCTCCAGCCCGGCGCGGTCGAGCCTGGTGGCGAGACCGTCGGCTCCGGCATCGCGAAAGGCGCTCAGCGGCAGCACCCGGTCCTCAACGACGAGGTGCGTGACCTGGTGCGCGCCCTCGTCGACGACCAGCCTGTCCACCGTGCCCAGGCGCGAGCCGTCGGCCGCCAGCACGTCCTCCCCGATCTTGAGCGCCTTCATAACAGGAGGTCCCGGGGTGGAGCTTCCAGGTCCGATTCCCCATCGTCGCCGGTCGCCGGCACCGCCTGCGGTCCGGGCCGGACCTCGATCTTGTGACGCGCCGCTTCGAGCTTGGCTTCGCAGATCTTGAGGTAGCGGCGGCCCTCGGCCACCGCCTCGATCGCCTGCTCGAGCGTCAGGTTGCCTTCCTCGAGCTCGCGGAGCCGGGCGTCGAAGAGCTCGAGCGCCTGCTCGTAGGTGAAGTCCTCGGCTGGTTTCTCACTCACTGGCGGACCACCTCCACCCGGGCGGCGAGACTTCCCGCAGCGAGCCGGACGCGGAGGCGGCGACCGCTTGCCGTTTCCGCAGCCGCCCGGAGCACCTGGCCGGTCTCCTCGTCCTCGGTGATGCTGTAACCGCGGGCCAGGACCGCCTCGGGAGCGAGCGCGGCGAGCCGCCCGGCGCGGCTGCCG
>JALZAP010000170.1 GCA_030948245.1 Candidatus Dormiibacterota bacterium
GGGCCACGTGGGCGGGGGCGCCGTCAAAGTGGGCGTCGGCAAGCACCGAGATGGCACTGGCGCCCCCCTTCTCGTACTCGCGGGCGATCTCGGCCACGTCGTAGTCCTCGACGATCAGCCCGGTAACCGGCGAGCGCCGCTTGCACTCCGCGATCAACGCCGGACGGGGGCCCGCCAGCAGCCCGCCCAGGAAGTCGCGGGGATCGCCCCGGGAGGCGGCCAGCGCATGCAGCCGGGTGGTGTCTGGGGGCTCCAGCATGAGGTGCGCCCGCTTGTGCTCGACGATCGTCTCCAGCACCGAGCCCGGTGCCGACTCCCCGGCGGTCATCGCGCCGGCCTCAGGCGGGGACCGCGGCGTGGCGCTGGCAGCGGTCCAGGAAGTTGCGCAGAAGCTGGTGGCCGGCGTCGGTCATGATCGACTCGGGGTGGAACTGGACTCCCGCCACCGGGTGCTGCCGGTGCTGCAACCCCATGACCACGCGGTTGCCGGCGTCCTCGGTCCAGGCGGTCACTCCGAGGTCGCGCGGGATCGACTCCGGCTCCACCACCAGCGAGTGGTACCGCGTTGCCGTCAGCGGGTTGGGCAGCCCCTCGAAGAGGCCGGTGCCACCGTGCTCGATGCTGGACAGCTTGCCGTGCATCACCCTCGGCGCCCGCACCACCCGGCCGCCGTAGGCCTCGCCGATGCACTGGTGGCCGAGGCAGACGCCGAGGATCGGGGTGCTGGGACCCAGCTCGCGGACCAGGTCGGTGCTGATGCCGGCCTCGGCCGGGGTGCAGGGCCCGGGCGAGATCACGATCCCCAGCGGTGCCATCGAGGCGACCTCGCCAAGGCTGATGGCGTCATTGCGGAACACCAGCGGGTTCTCGCCCAGCTCGCCCAGGTACTGGACCAGGTTGTAGGTGAAGGAGTCGTAGTTGTCGATCACCAGCAGCCGCCGGGTCATGGCAGCCGGGGCTCGTGCGCCTGCGCCACTGCCCGTCGCAGCGCAGCCAGCTTGTTCTCGGTCTCGAGGAACTCCTCCTCGGGGGTGGAGTCGGCGACCACCCCGGCGGCCGCCTGGAGGTAGGCGAAGCGGTCCTTGACCACCACCGTGCGGATGGCGATGGCGGTGTCGAGGTTGCCGCCAAAGCCGACGTAGCCAATGGCCCCGGCGTACACCCCGCGGGCGTCGGCTTCCATCTCGGCGATGATCTCCATGGCCCTGATTTTAGGAGCGCCGGTCACCGTTCCCGCGGGGAAGCAGGCGCGCAGCGCGTCGAAGCTGGTCGAGCCCTCCGCCAGGGTGGCGGTGACGCGGCTGACCAGGTGCATCACCGCCGAGTAGCGCTCGACGAACATCAGCTCCGGCACCTTGACACTGCCGACCGCGGCGAAGCGGCCGACATCGTTGCGGCCGAGGTCCACCAGCATCAGGTGCTCAGCCCGCTCCTTCTCCGAGCCGACCAGCTCCTCTTCCATCGCCCGGTCACGCGCCTCGTCGGCGCCGCGGCGGCGGGTGCCGGCGATCGGCCGGTACTCGACCGCCCCGTCCTCGACCCGGACCAGGATCTCGGGGGAGGTGCCAACGATGGCGGTCCCCCGCTGGCGCTCCCCGGCGTGGCCGGGCAGCCGCAGGTAGTACATGTACGGCGAGGGGTTGACCGTCCGCAGCACTCGGTAGAGGTAGAAGGGGTGGGCGGTCATCGGCACCTTGAGGCGCCGCGAGACCTGGACCTGGAAGATGTCGCCGGCGAGGATGTACTCCTTGCAGCGATCCACCTTGGCCATGAAGTCCTCGCGGCCGACGTTCCACTCCTCCTCGCCGGCATCGGCGGCGCCTCCCGGCCGCGGGTACTCCGGGCCGGGCGGCACCTCGGCGCTGTCCAGCCGCGCGGCCATCTCCTCGACCCGCGCCACCGCGGCGCCGTAGGCCGACTCGATGTCGGTGCCGGGCTCGACCCTGACGTGGGAGATGATGGTGCGGCGGTGCAGCAGGTGGTCGAAGACGACCACGTTGTCGACCAGAAAGAACACCCCATCGGCGACGTCGACCGGGTCCGCCCTGGGATCCGGCAGCTGCTCGAGGTAGCGCGCCGCCTCGTATGCAAGGTACCCGACCAGGCCGCCGCGGAAGCGCCCGGGCAGGTCCGCGGCCGGAGCCTGGCGGAGCCCCGCGATCATCGCCTCGAGGTAGGCGATGGGGTCGGAGAAGTCGTCGGTACGGCTGCCAGTGTCGTCCTCAACGAGGGCCTCGCCCGCTCGCATCGTCACCGAGGCCCGGGGTGGCCCGGAGATGAACGAGTAGCGCCCCAGCCGCTCGCCGCCCTCGACCGACTCAAGCAGGAAGCCGGGGCCATCGCCGTTCAGCCGCCAGTACGCCGCCACCGGCGTCTCGGTGTCGGCCAGGTCGTGCCGATAGACCGGGATCAGGTTGTACTCCCCGGCCAGCCGGCGCACCTCCTCCAGCGAGGGGGCGATCGCAGCCCGCGCCTCCATCAGCCCGCCCATCGCGGGGTCACCGCTGGTGAGCGGTGACGTACTCCTTGATGCGCTCGACCCCCTGCCGCAGGTAGGGGATGTCCTTGGCGTATGACAGCCGCAGGAAGCCCTTGCCCATCGCCCCGAAGGCGGTGCCGGGCAGGGTCGCCACCCCGGCCTCACCGAGGAGGCCGTCGGCCAGCTCGTGCTCGCCGATGCCGGTGCCGGTGATGTTGGGAAACACGTAGAAGGCGCCGCCCGGGCGGTGGCAGTGGACCCCGGGGATGTCGTTGAGGCCGTCGACGACGGCATCGCGCCGCGCCCGGTACTCGTCGACCATGCGCTTGATCGTGGCCCCGGACTCGGGCGACTCCAGCGCCGTCATGGTGGCCACCTGGATGAAGGCGGTGGCGCAGGAGCTGCTGTTGATCATCAGCGTCTCCATCCGCTCGATCAGCTCCGCCGGCGCCAGGCCGATGCCCAGCCGCCAGCCGCACATGGCGTAGGCCTTGGAGAGGCCATCCATGATGATGGTGCGCTCCAGCATCCCCGGCAGGGAGGCGATCGAGGGCATCGGGCCGTCGTATGCGATCTGGCTGTAGATCTCGTCCGAGACCACCCAGAGGTCGTGCTTGGCCGCCAGCTCGGCCACCGCGACCAGGTCGTCGTCATGGAGGATGCCGCCGGTTGGATTCCCCGGGGAGTTCAGGATAACCATCCGGGTGCGGTCGGTGACCAGGCCGGCGAGCTCGTCGGTATCAAAGCGAAATCCGGTCTCCTCGCGGAGGCCGAGGCTGACGGGGACGCCGCCGAGGAAGCTGACCAGGGACGCGTAAATCGGGTAGCCGGGGTCCGGCAGGATGACCTCGTCGCCCTCGTTGATCAGGGCCATGATGGCGAACATCAGGATGTTCTTGCTGCCCGGGGTCAGGATCACCTGGCCGGCCGTCACATCCGCGCCCAACCGCTTCGAGTAGTGCTCGGCGACCACCTCGCGCACCACCGGGATGCCCCCGGAGGGGGTGTAGTGGGTAAATCCGTCCTCGATCGCGGCCTCGGCCGCGGCGACGATGTGAGGTGGGGTGGCGAAGTCGGGTTCGCCGATCTCGAGGTGCAGGATCGAACGTCCGTCCGCTTCCAAACGGTTGGCGCGCGCCAGTGTTTCGAATGCCGATTCGGTGCCTAATTGAGACATTCGCGTTGCCCAGCGCATTGTCAGGCCGATTCTAATAGCCCAATATGGGCGAAGTTCTCATGGGCAAACTCGGCAGGACACGACTGGTCGAGCGGCTCTGGTCAGCCCGAACCTCGACCAAGGTGCTGCTCTTCTTCATATTCGCCAGCCTTATCCCCCTCTATGGGCTGGTGGCGCTGACCGACCGCGCCAACTCCTCGATCCTCCGCGCCCAGCAGCTCGAGAACCTGACCAACCGCTCGGTGTCGCTGGCCGCCCAGATCGACGACCAGCTGGCCACGTGGAGCGGGAACTCGAAGCAGCTGGCCCAGGACCCCGGCACGATTCGCTTCCTGAGTCACGACGCAGGCGCCACCCCCGAGGAGACCCTGAGCGCCCTGCGCCGCACCCAGGCAACCGACCCCAGCTTCAAGGCCGCCTTCCTGCTAGACACCACCGGCACCGTTGTGGCCAGCTCTGACCCGGCGCTGGCCGGCAGCAAGGACCTGTCCGGGACCCAGATGTTCCTGCAACCTCAGGCGGGCAACCTTTACATCTCGGACCTATCCATCGGCAAGCTGGCCCCGGTGCCGGCCGTCTACTTCGCCGCACCGGTGCGGGACCCGGTCGGCACCGTGGTCGGCGTGGCCGGGTTGCGCACCGCCCCCGACAAGCTATTCAGCTTCTTCCGGCCGGATCTTTTGGGTCAGCAGCGCTACGCCATGCTAATGGACCAGTACGGGATCATCATCGGCACCTCGGGGACCCAGCAGGGCCTGTACCACTCCCTCGCCCCGCTGAACGACACCCAGCAGCAGATGCTCCGCCAGAACCAGAACTTCGGCAACTCGCCGGTGCAGGACCTGGGCATGGTGGACCTCTACGACCGCCTCCAGGGCAACAAGGCCCCGGGCAGCACCACCGGCTTCTTCAAGCCCACCAACCAGCAGACGGTGTTCGGTTTCGCGCCGCTGGGCACCGAGCCCTGGCAGATCGTGGTGGCCCAGCCGGAGGCCGCCTTCCTGGCGCCGATCGACCAGTCGCGCAACAACACCATCGGCTTCACCACGGTGGCCGCGGTGATCATCATCGCCGTCATCTTCCTGGTTGCCCGGGCCTTCGAGCGCTCCGAGCGCCAGTCGCTGCACGAC
>JALZAP010000171.1 GCA_030948245.1 Candidatus Dormiibacterota bacterium
GTCTGGGACCGCGTCGAAGGCCGCCTCCGCGGCCGTGCGGGTGCCCAGCGGCTGGCCGTCACCAGCGGCGGGACGATCCCCGACCGCGGCCTCTTCACGGTCAACCTGCTCGACGACGGCCGCCGGGTCGGCGAGCTCGACGAGGAGATGGTCTACGAGACCAGGCCGGGCGAGAACTTCGTGCTCGGCGCCAGCACCTGGCGAGTGGTGGAGGTCACCCCCTCCCAGGTCCTGGTTGCCCCGGCACCGGGCGAGCCGGGGAAGCTCGCTTTCTGGAAAGGCGACTCGGAGAGCCGCCCGGTCGAGCTGGGGCGAGCCCTGGGCACGATGATCCGCGAGCTCCGTGCGGCCACCCCGGAGGCGGCAGTCAGGCGCCTCGGCGAGGGCGCCGGCTTCGACCGCCGGGCTACCGACAACCTCCTCCGCTACCTCGAGGACCAGGCCCAGTCGTCCGCGCTGCCCGACGACCGGACGATCGTCGTCGAGCGATTCCGGGACGAACTCGGCGATTGGCGGGTCTGCGTGCTGACGACGCTTGGGGGCAAGATCCACGCCCCCTGGGGCCTGGCCGTCGCGGCCCGGCTCCGGGAGCGGACCGGCATCGAGGTCCAGTCGATCCATACCGACGACGGGTTCGCCCTCCGCTTCCCCGATGCCGAGCGGCCGCCCGACTTGGAGGACATCCTGCTCGACCCCGAGGAGGTAACCGAGCTCGTCACGGCTCAGCTCCACGGCTCGGCCCTCTTCGCCTCCCGATTCCGGGAGAACGCCGCCCGTGCGCTGCTGTTGCCTCGCCGCCGGCCAGGCCAGCGCACTCCGCTCTGGATGCAGCGTCAGAAGAGCGCCGACCTCCTCCACGTTGCCGGTGGCCATCCCGACTTCTCGATTCTCATCGAGACCTACCGGGAATGCCTCCGCGACGTCTTCGACCTCGCCGCCCTCTCCGACCTGATGCGATCCGTCCGCTCGCGCGAGGTCCGCGCCGTCGTCGTCGACACCGAGCGGGCATCACCCTTCGCCTCCAGCCTGCTCTTCGACTATATAGGCCAGTACCTCTATGAAGGCGATGCGCCCCTGGCCGAGAGGCGGGCACAGGCGCTGACGCTGGACCGCGAACTGCTTGCCGAACTGCTCGGCACCGAGGAGCTGCGCGAGCTGCTCGATCCCGAGGCGATCGCCGCGCTGGAGCTCGAGTTGCAGGGCCTCGCCGAGGGGCGCAAGCCGCGCGACGCCGACGAGGCGGCCGATCTCCTTCGCCGGCTCGGCGACCTGGATGGCGGCGAAGCCGGCGCTCGCGGCGTCGAGCCGGGGTGGCTGGCCAGCCTGGCGGCGCAGCGGCGGGCGCTCCAGGTCCGGGTCGCCGGGGAGGCGCGCTGGATCGCGGTAGAGGACTCGTCTCGCTACCGCGACGCCCTCGGCGCGGCGCTTCCGGCCGGTCTGCCTGAGGTCTTCCTGGGGCCGTCGACCGAGCCGCTGGTGAGCCTGCTCGCCCGCTGGGCTCGCACCCACGTCCCCTTCGTCAGCGCCGAGCCCGCTGCGCGCTGGGGCCTACCGGTGAGGGCGGTCGACCAGGCGCTGGTCCTGCTCGCCTCCCGGGGAGAGGTGCTGGCGGGCGAGTTCCGGCCCGGTTATGCCGGCCGCGAATACTGCCACCCGGAGGTCTTACGGACGCTCCGCCGGCGATCCCTGGCGGCGCTCCGCCGGGAGGTCGAGCCGGTCCCCGTCGAGGTGCTCGCCCGCTTCCTTCCCGCCTGGCATGGTGTTGCGGCCGAGGCGGCTGGAATCGAGCGCTTGGCCGACGTCATCTTCCAGCTCCAGGGGATGCCGCTCCCCGCCAGCGTGCTCGAGCGCGACATCCTTCGGACCCGGGTTCGCGACTACCAGCCCCGCCTTCTCGACGAGCTGGTGTCGCTGGGTGAGGTGGTCTGGGTGGGGCGGGGGTCGCTCGGCGCTCAGGACGGTCGGGTGGCGCTCTATCTGCGCGGTGACGCTCCGCGTTTCGTGGGGCCGGTCGAGGAGCCGCCGACCGGGCCTGTCCATGAAGCACTCCGCGAGCGGCTGACCCGTGGCGCGTCCTTCTTCCGCGATCTGTACAACGCAGCCGGCGGCGGCGATGCGGAAACAGTGCTTGAAGCGCTGTGGGACCTGGTCTGGGCGGGCGAGGTAACCAATGACGTCTTCAGCCCGCTCCGGATGCTCGGCCCGGCGCGGAGGCGCTCGGCTCCCAGCCGCCGCCGCGGCGTTGGTCGGAGCGTGCTGCGCGACCTCTCCCTGCTGACGCTGAGCCACCCACGCGCCGCCGGCCGCTGGTCCCTGACCGCCGATCTGCGCCAGGGCGAGACGACGGCGACCGAACGGCTCCACGCCCTGGCCGGCGCGCTTCTCCAGCGCCACGGCGTCGTCACCCGGGAGGCGGTCCTGGCCGAGGGCGCGCCGGGCGGCTTTGCGGGCGTCTACCCGGTGCTCCGGGCGATGGAGGAGTCGGGCCGGATCCGCCGCGGCTACTTCATCGACGGTCTGGGGGCCTCCCAGTTCGCCCT
Source organism: Candidatus Dormiibacterota bacterium (assembly GCA_030948245.1). Classification (GTDB taxonomy): domain Bacteria; phylum Chloroflexota; class Dormibacteria; order Dormibacterales; family Dormibacteraceae; genus UBA6019. Next base: position 2,541 of record JALZAP010000171.1, read on the forward strand.
TCCCGGTGCCGTCGACCGGCTCCGGTCCCTGCGCGAGCCCGACGGCCGGATCGTCGCGCTGGCCGCGACCGACCCCGCGAATCCCTATGGCGTCGTGATTCCCTGGCCAGACTCCGCCGGCCGCCCGGCGCGCGCCGCGGGTGCCTACGTCGTGATGGAGTCGGGCGAGCTGAAGCTCTTCCTTGAACGAGGAGGGCGATCGCTGCTGACCTTCGGCGCCGTCGACGTCGGCCACCTCGCCGCCCTGGCGACGATGGCGGCGACACCGGCGGGCCGGATCGAACTTCTCAGGGCCGATGGCGACTCCGTCCACGATTCCTGGCTGGTACCGGCTCTGCGTGAAGCCGGCTTCAAGTCAACTCCCCGCGGGATGGCGCTGGTGAGCGGTCTGTGACCACGGAGTTGACCGCCGCCTCATCCGCGCGGCGATCCGGTGGCCAACTCGTCGTACCAGCCCGCTTTGCCTGAGGGCGACACGATCTGGCGGACGGCGAATGCGCTCCGTCCCCGGCTGACCGGCAAGCGCTTGACCGAGGTCAGCCCCGAGCGGTTTCGCAGTCTCGAAGGCGCGACCGTCACGGCGGTGGAGGCGAACGGCAAGCACCTCCTGATTCGCTTCGACTCGGGCCTGGTACTTCACACCCACATGCGGATGACCGGCGCCTGGCACCTCTATCGGCCGGGAGAGTCATGGCGCAAGCCGTCGCGGCTGGCGAGCGTGGTCCTCAACAACGCCGACACCGTCGCGGTGCTCTTCAGCGCACCCGTGGTCGAGCTGGTCCGCGAGAAGGAGGCCGCCCGCGACCTCGCCCACCTCGGCCCGGACATCCTGGCGCCCGAGTTCGACCTGGGCGAGGTCCTGGTCCGGGCCCGGGCAAGCGCGCGGCAGCCGCTCGGCGAGCTGCTCCTCGACCAGCGGGTCGCCGCCGGCATCGGCAACATCTACAAATGCGAGTCCCTCTGGCGCCTGCGCCTGGATCCCTGGCGAGCGGCGTCGCAGCTTTCCGACGAGGAGCTGGCCGAGCTCTACCGCGAGGTGCGCGTCCTGATGTCGTCCGCGCTGCATGGCCGCTTCCGGCCCGCGATCCACGGTAAGACGGGTCGAAGCTGCCCCCGCTGCGACGGGCGGATAGCCTGCCGCAACCAGGGCGACCAAGCGCGGTTCACGTATTTCTGCCCGACGTGCCAGGGGGTCGGACTGCGATGATCTCCGGGATGGCAACGATTTCTGGCGGCGCCCGCCGTCTCGACGGAATCCCCAAGCTCCGAGGCGAAACGCTCTTCACGCAGGACCTGAAACCGAACGGGCTGCTCCACATCAAGCTGGTTCTCAGCTCGTATCCGAGCGCGACCATCAAGGGCGTCGATGCGACCGAGGCCCTCGAGGTTCCCGGCGTGGTCGCCGTGCTCACCAACCGCGACCTGGCGAAGGCGGACGTCGCCGGTCCCGACCAGCCGCTGGCCCGGGAAAAGGTCTACTACGTCGGCCAGCCGGTGGTCGCGGTCGCCGCCACCTCGGAAGGGGCCGCCGCGGATGCGGCCTCCCGGGTCGTCGTCGAGTACGGCGAGCTTCCTTCCGTGAACGACCCCTTCGACGCCATGAAAGAAGAGGCGCCGATGGTCCTTGACGAGCGCTCCGAGGGCTTCGACGACGTGTCGATCCACGGCGGCGGTGACACCGAGACCGAGCCCGAAGTCAAGCCCCGGAACGTGAGCTCGGTCGCGCGCCAGAACCGCGGCGACATCGCCGCCGGGCTGGCCGAGGCGGACGTGGTGGTCGAAGGCCGGTACGTGATGCCAGGCGCTCACCAGGGCTTCATCGAGCCCCACGTAACCGTCGCCGCACCCGAACCGGGCGGCGTGATCGCGATCTGGACGCCCACGCAGGGCCATCGCTTCGTCAGGGACGAGGTCGCCAAGCTGCTCAAGGTGCCGACCGGCAACGTCAGGGTGGTCTCGATGGCGGTCGGCGGTGGTTTCGGCGGCAAGGTCGTCCTCCTCGAGCCGCTCGCCGCGCTGCTCGCGCAGCGGCTGCGGCGGCCCATCCAGCTCGCCCTCACCCGGAGCGAGGAGTTCCAGGTGGGCCGCCCGGCGCCGGCCAGCTACACCGACATCAAGATCGGAGCCCGGCGGGATGGGTCGCTGACCGCGATCGAGATCGGGATGGTCTGGGACAACGGCGCCGCCTCGGGCTGGCACGGCAACATCTCCGGGATGCTGTTCAACAG
>JALZAP010000172.1:0-4412 GCA_030948245.1 Candidatus Dormiibacterota bacterium
GGTCACCTTGCGCGTGACGAAGTTCTCGCCCCGGCGGGGCGACTCGTGGTTGAAAAGGATCCCGCTGCAGGCGAACATCTTGTGGGCATCCCGGTAATTGACCGTCATCCAGTGCGCGTAGAGCTTCGCGATGGCGTAGGGGCTGCGGGGATGAAACGGCGTGTTCTCGTTCTGCGGCGGCGGCGAGCTGCCGAACATCTCCGAGCTGGACGCCTGGTAGAAGCGAGCCGGCAGGCCGGCGGTGCGGATCGCCTCCAGCAATCGGGTCGTGCCGAGGGCATCGGCGTCGCCCGTGTACTCGGGCTGATCCACCGAAATATGGACGTGGCTCTGCGCGGCGAGGTTGTAGACCTCGTCCGGACGGATCTGTTTCACCAGCCGGTTCAACCCGCCCGAGTCCGTCAGGTCGCCGTAGTGGAGCACGAATTTCGGGCGCCCCTTGTCGCTCGGATTGCCATGCTGCAAATGGTCGATGCGGCTGCGATTCATGGAGGACGTGCGCCGGACCACGCCGTGCACCTCGTAGCCTTTTTCGAGCAGCAGCTCGGCCAGGTAGGAGCCATCCTGGCCTGTGATCCCGGTCACGAGGGCCCGTCGATTCACGCTCGAAGTCTAAAGGACCGCTCCTCGGCCACCGGGGCCGGGCGCGCCAAATGAACGGGCTAGCTGATCTCCATCGATTTGTAGTTCCGCTTGTAGAACTCCCAGTACTCGCCGTTGCGCAGGGGCCGCCACCAGCGCTGGTTCTCGCGGTACCAGTCGACGGTTCGCTCCATCCCCTCCCGGAAGCCGACTTCGGCCGACCATCCCAGGTCTTCCTTCGCCTTGCTGACATCGAGGGCGTATCGATAGTCGTGTCCGGCACGGTCCACGACCCGGGTCACCTTGGTCCTGTCAAGCCCGGTCAGCTCGACCACTGCCGCGGCCACCTCGTTCCCGCTCGTCTCGATCCCGGTGCCCAGGTTGTAGGCCTCGCCGACTGCTCCCCGATGGAGGGCGGCGTCGATGCCCCGGCAGTGGTCTTCCACGTAGATGTAGTCGCGAACGGCGCTCCCGTCGCCGTAGATCGGCAGCTCCAACTCTTCGATCGCGTTGGTTATGAAGAGCGGCACGATCTTCTCCGGGAACTGGTTGGGGCCGTAGTTGTTGCTGCCCCTCGTCACGATCAGCGGCAGCCCGTGGCTGACCTGGTAGGACCAAGCCAGCAGCTCCCCGCCGGCCTTGCTGGCGCTGTACGGGCTGCGCGGCCGAAAGGCGTCGGTCTCGCGGGAGCGTCCGTCCGCGACGTCGCCGTAGACCTCGTCCGTGGAGACCAGCAGGAAGACCTGGTGACCGTGCTTGCGGGCCGCCTCCGCCAGTACGCCGGTGCCCAACACGTCGGTGATGACGAAAGCGAACGGGTCGAGGAGGCTCCGGTCGACGTGGGTCTCGGCCGCGAAGTTGACGATCGCGTCGACCTGGCCGGCGAGGTGGTCGACCATCTCGCCGTCGGCGATGTCTCCGCGGACGAAGTGGTAACCGGGAGTGCCCTCCAGCTCGGCGAGGTTGGCCGGGTTGCCGGCGTAGGTGAGCTTGTCGAGCACGGTGATCTCGATCTCGGGCCGGGTCCGCCGCAGGAGCTTGACGAAATGGCTGCCGATGAACCCCGCCGCACCGCACACGAGCAGGCGCTTGAAGGTGCGCTCGGTCACTTGATCTCCGGCCAGGCCGTCCAGTCGTAGCCGATCGTCTTGTCGTCGTGGGGCATGCGGCCCTCGTCGTCGGGGTTGTAGACGTTCGACGTCACGTAGAGCAGGTGGCTCAGCTCCAGCGCCCGGCAGCCGTGCGCGACGCCGGGGGGGATCTTCAGGCAGCGGGCGAAGCGGTCGCCGAGGAAGAACTCCATCAGCTCGCCCTTGGTGGGCGAGTCCGGGCGCAGGTCATAGAGCGCGACCTTCAGGGAGCCGATGGCGTACCACCAGTCGGTCTGCTCCCGGTGGTGATGCCAGGCCTTTGCCGTGCCGGGGTACATGAGGGAGTGGCTCCACTGGCCGAAATGGCCGAAGAAGCCGTCGGTTTCGCGGATGATCTCGCGGAAGAAGCCGCGCTCGTCCGAGTTGGTCGCCAGCTCCTTGATCTCGACCCCCTCGATCACTTCGCCACGCTCAGCGCCTTGTTTGCGCCGTGGGCCCGCACGAAGTCGTTGACCTCGTAGTAGGCCTCGATCGATTCGCCGCCGTCACCCCAGAATCCTTCGAGCACGTCGTACTCCATCTGCTGGAGGCCGACGTAGTGGTTGTTCACATCCGTTATCTCCAGCTCGCCCCGGTTGGACGGTGCCAGCGTGGGGATCACCTGGAAGACGTCCGGCGGATAGAAGTAGATTCCCGTCACCCCGTACGCGCTGGGCGGATCCTCTGGCTTCTCGATGATCCGGACCACCCTCCCGTCCCTGTCCAGCTCGGGCACGCCCAGATGCTTCAGGTGGGTCGGATCGTCGACCCGGCTCAGCAGGATCCGCGCTCCCGCCGCCTGCGCCTGGAAGCGCTCGACGGCAGGCCGGATCGTGTACTCGACGACGTTGTCGGCGAGCATCACCACCATCCGATCCCTGTCGACGAACTTCTCTGCCAGGCCGAGGGCATCGGCGATCCCGCCCGGCTTCTCCTGGTAGGCGTAGAAGAGCTTCTCGATCCCGTACTCCTGGCCGTTGCCGAGGAGGCGGAGGAACTCGCCGGCGTGGGTGCCGCCGGTGACCAGCATCAAGTCGGTGACGCCGCCCTTGACCAGGGCCTCGATCGCGTAGCTGATCATCGGCCGGTCGAAGATCGGCAGCAGGTGTTTGTTGGTGATCCGAGTCAGCGGGTGCAGCCGGCTGCCTGTTCCTCCGGCCAATATCACACCTTTCAAAGCACGCCCTTCAAAGCACCAAGATTCTCGCAGAGCCGCAGTGAGGCAAGATCGGTCACTCGTAGCGCCCGCCCTGTTCTCCGCGCAGGGTGGGGAGGGTGATCCTGGCATCTGTCACCCCCACCAAATGCGGTGGAAACAGGGTTGACCCCTTGATCTTGTGCCAAACTGCGGCCGTAATGCCTGCCCCGTGGTCCCGGGCGATCCTCCACGTCGACCTCGACGCCTTCTATACCTCGGTTCACCAGCGCGACGATGAGTCGCTTCGCGGCAAGCCCGTCGCGGTCGCCGGCTCCTCCAAGCGCTCGGTCGTGATGGGAGCCTCCTACGAGGCCCGCGCTTTCGGGGTGCACTCTGCGATGCCCCTTTTCGAGGCGCTCGAGCTCTGCCCCGAGCTGGTCGTGGTCCGGCCCGCCGGCAGTCGCTATCGCGAGGCCAGCCGCGCGGTCCACGCCATCTTCCGCCGCTTCGCGGCACCGGAGAAGATCGAAGGGCTTGCGCTCGACGAAGCCTACATCGACGTCACCGCGCGGACCCGGCACGGTACGACCACGCCGGAGGACATCGCCCGGCAGATCAAGTTCATGATTCGCAACGACGTCCACCTGACAGCCAGCATCGGGGTGGCGAGCGGGAAGGTCGTCGCCAAGGTCGCCTCCGCCTCGCGCAAGCCGGACGGGCTGGTCGTCGTGCAGCCCGAGACCGAGGCCTCCTTCATGGCCACCATGCCGGTCGGCGTGCTTCCCGGCGTCGGACCGAAGACCGAGGATCGCCTCCGGATGATGGGCGTACGCCGGGTCGGCGACCTCGCCGACTACGACACTCAGCGACTCGTCCAGGCCCTGGGCAGCGGCGCCGCCATCCTCCAGAAGCTCGCCCAGGGCAAGGACCGATCCCCCGTCGACGGCTCCAAGCCACTCAAGACGATCAGCGCCGAGGTGACCTTCGAGGAGGACCTTTCCGACCGCGACCGGATCGAGGACGCGGTAAAGGAGCTCACGGTGCGCCTGGCCGAGCGCCTCCGCGAGGCCGGTGTCAAGGCGAAGACGGTCTACGTCAAGGTGAAGCTGCCGGACTTCCGCCTGGTGAGCCGCCAGGTGAGCCGGACGAGCGCGACCGACGACGCCGACGTGATTTTCCGCGCGGCGCGCTCGGCGCTGGAGAAGTCGCACCTTGAGTCGCGGCCGGTGCGCTTGATCGGCGTCGGTCTCTCTGGCCTCGAGCACCCCCACCCTGAGCTGCAGCTGTCGCTGTTTGACTGAGACCGCCCGCCTCCATCGACGAGCGGTCGACCTGGGGGCGTGGCGGCAGCGCGCTGACGAGGTCGGACACGGTGTTCCACCCGAAGCGCTCAATGCCGCGCCGAACCAGCTCCCGGAGGACCGCCGCCGTGGCCTGGGCGTCGCCGAGCGCGGCGTGGACGGGTTCGATCTTGATCTCCAGCGCCTCGACCAGCCGGGCCAGCCCCGGCGTCTGGCCGCTGGGCAGCTCGAGCACCAGCCGGCCGAGGCCGGTGGTGTCGA
>JALZAP010000172.1:4422-4761 GCA_030948245.1 Candidatus Dormiibacterota bacterium
GTCGACGACCGGGTGCTCGAGGGGCCGGGCGAGGCCGCGGCCGAGGATCCAGGTGTCGAAGGCGTCGTGGCTGTGCTCGACCAACACAGCTCCCCTGGCGAAATGGAGGAAGGCGCGCCGGGCGTCGCTGAACTGGGGCGCGTCCACCAGCATCTCCCGCTCGATCAGGTGCCGCCGCTTGGCGTAGGGGTTAATCGGGGCCCGAGTGTGGACCAGGGTGTCGAACAGGCCCAGGGACCCGGACAGGCTGAAGCGCTCGGCGCCGATCTCGAGGACCAGGAAGGGCCGGTTGCCGGTGGTCTCGATGTCCACCGCCACGTACTCGGCCTCCTCCAGCGG
>JALZAP010000173.1 GCA_030948245.1 Candidatus Dormiibacterota bacterium
GTCGCGGGGGATGCCCTGGATCCCGGCCGGCCCGCTGCTGTCGTTGATCAGCAGAGGGCTGATCTCGAGGATGACCGTGCGTCCGTCCCTGGTCAGCCATTCGATCTCGTAGGGGCTGGCGCCGACGTTCCCCTCGAGGCAGTCGTTGAGCATCCGGCGGACGAGCTCCCACTGATCGCCTGGGATGAGGATGCCAGGGTCCATGCCGACCAGCTCCTCCCGGCTGTAGCCGAGGAGGCGCTCGGTGGCTCGGTTCACGTGGGTCAGCTCGCAGTCGAGGTTGTAGGTGAAGACCACGTCGTGGGCGTTCTCGAAGAGGTCGGCGTAGCGGCGGTCGCTGGCGACGCGGGCCGCGGCCTCCTTGATCAGCCGGGCTCCCAGATCGCGCAGCCTGCCGACGACGGCGCCGACCACGAGCATCACCAACACGACCGCGGGCCCCCCTTGGCCGAAGGTCAGCGGCAGGTCTGCCCTGGGAACGCCGAGGGCGACGAGCTCGATCGTCGTCAGAGGAAGGATGACCAGGCCCGTGAAGGCACCCGCCCCCATCCCCCACAGGTAGCCCGCCACGAGGACCGGGATGGCGCAGAGCGCGGCGTTGGCCGCGCCACCACGGGCGTAGAGCAGCGGATAGACCGCGGCGAAGACAAGCAGGGCCGCTGCTGTCGCGGCGGCTCGTCGGCCGTATCGGCGTTGATCGGATTGCAAAGCGCCGCTAGCCTAGTTCACGATGGCGCGAATCGAGCTCGACTTCGACCTGCGCGACATCTCGGGCGACACGTTTTCCGCCCGGCGGCTGCTCGGGAACCCCACCGTGCTGATCCTTCTCCGCCATCTGGGCTGCCTCTTTTGCCAGGATCACCTGGCCCAACTCCGCATGCATGCGGACGAGGTTGAGGCCGCCGGGGGTCAGATCGCCGTCATCTCTTTCGCCGCACCGCAGCACGTTGAGCGCTTCGCCCGCGCGCTCGGCCATCCCTACCTCTGGCTTTCGGATCCGGCTCGGGTCAGCTACCGGGCCTTCCGGGTCGGCCGGGGCGGCCCCTTCAACCCTTTCAGCCGGACCGATCTGTGGCTTAACTTCGTCTCCACCCTTAGAAGACGCCCCTGGCTCCCCCAGCAGCCGGACATCTGGCAGCTGGGGGCGGACTTCGTATTCGACCCTGAGGGCAACCTGACAATGGCCCACCGCTGCCGCTCGAGCCACGACCGCCCGACGGCGGAGGCCGTCATCAGCGCCTTCCGGAAGGCGGCGCCCGCTCTCAGGCGCAGGCGCTGAACGCCCTCAGGCGCAGGCTGTAAAGAGAACCGGGTCGGTTCCCGAGACGCTGCTGCCGGCATGGTCGCCGGCGAACTTGTGGAGCGCAGCCAGCAGGTCTGTGGTCGCCTGCGCGTTGCTCATCTGGAAACGAGTCCGAACGCAGGATTCGGACCCCTTGTCCCAGGCGACATAGCGGTCCCCCGACCAGCCTGAGCTGATCGTCTGGACCTGGCCGATGGTCACCTGGCCACGGGCGTTCAGCCGCTCGAGGAGGAGGTCGAGGCCGAACTCGCCGAGGACGCCCTTGTCGATGACGGCGCGGTCGGCCGGCGGGAAGTCGATCGTCACGGGCGCCTTGCCTGCCAGGTAGAGGCCGGGATGGATGACCTGGGCTGTGCTGACCGGTGGCGTGGTGAAAGCCGCGTCCAGGCGATCCTGCCCGGCGCTGGCGACCGCTTCGGTGAAGGGCGGCCCGGCCTGGTAGGGGAAATAGTCGAGCTCGAGAAGGATTTGCGGAACGCCCGCAGGCGGCGGACCGCCGGCTGCATCGGCTGCCTGAATCTCGCGCTTGTCCCCTGCGCTGAGCGTCGAAATGTATTGGCTCTCGATCCTCACCGCGTCACCTTCGACGAGGGACCGGAAGGCGAGGTCGCTCTCGTCGTCGGTGGGCATCGTGCGGTCGATCGAGAACCACTGGTCCTGGAGTGCGTGAGTGAGCTCGTGGACGAGGACGTGGCGGACCGATGGCTTGGCATCCACACCGCGGACGTACAGCTCCTTGGTCTTGGAGTCGTAGAAGCCGATCACGCTGCTGTCCTGGAGGGACTGCTCCGCCTTGGCAAGGTCGGGACGGCCGTCGAGAAGACCGAGCGCATGGAGAACCTTGGCCTCCGTTGTGTAGCCGGCGGTATCAGAGCCGTTGCCTTTGGCCAGCGCCGCCTGGAACTCGGCATCCCCCAGAAAGATGACCTTGACCGGCGCCTTGAACTTCAAGCCGCGGTGCTGCTCCACGAAGGCCTCGGCAACCGGCACGAACGCCTCCAGGCTCGCCGCCGCCGAGGGTGTGGTCGACGGCTTGGCGGAAGGATGCGCCTGGGGACGGCCGAAGCTCGGCGTGCAGGAGAGCAAGAGGAACGCGGCGAGGAGCGCGGTGATTCGTCGCAAGGGCCTGAAGCCTACGCTCGCCGCCTCACCACCCGCCCAGGGGTAAGGCCGCGAGCGGCTCTGCCGAGCACGGCCGACAGTGAGGACATCCCCTTGAATTAAGACGGTGGGCCGCAGGCAGGCTTTGCCGAGCACGGCCGACACGGGGGACGTCCCCTTCCAAACCTCTCAGGCAGTGACGGCGGCACCGTATACGGAGGTCAGCCAGGCTGCCGGCGCAGCCCCCCGGACGAGCTCGAAGTACCGGGATTGGATCTGTTTGGTAAGAGGTCCGATACGGCCGTCGCCGACCCGGTAGCCGTCGATCTCCGAGATCGGCTGGACCTCCATAGCGGTGCCCGCGAAGAAGAGCTCCTCGGCGACGTACAGCTCGGTGGGGTCGACCTCACGCTCCTCCACCGGCAGTCCGAGCTGGGCGCCGATGCCGAGCACCGTCTCGCGGGTGATCCCCTCGAGGATCGCGTCCGTGATGCGAGGGGTTATCAGCCTCCCCCGGCGGACCAGGAAGACGTTCTGGCCTGGACCTTCGGAGACGCGGCCTCGCTCGTTGAGGAGGACCGGGATGTCGAAGCCCTTGAGGTTCGCGTCAAGCAACGCTACGCGGCTGTTGATGTAGTTGGCGCTCGCCTTGACCCGGGGCGAGATGGAGGAATCGGTCGGCCGCCGCCAGGCGCTTACGGTCGAGCGGACGCCCGACTCGAGCCGCGCGTTGGCCGGCTTGGGTAAAGCCAGCATGTAGACGCCGGTCGGGTCACCCTCGCCTTTCGCGGGGCCGTCGAGCACATCGAAGTAGGCGACCACCCGGATGTGGACGTCGTCGCGGACCTCGTTGGCACGGAGAAGGTCGATGACGCCCTGCGTCAGCTGTTCCGCCGTGTAGCCGATCATCATCCGGAGAACCCGCATCGAACCGCCGTAGAGGCGCTCGAAGTGGTCGGCGAGCCTGAAGAGGAGAAGGTCCTGCCCGTCGACCGAGCGGTAGGCGCGGATTCCCTCGAAGACGCTGGCGCCGCGGAGCACGGCGTCGCTCCCGACGTGGATCAGGCTCTCTTCCCAGGGCCGGACGCTGCCGTTCATCCAGGTGTGCTTCGGGTTCATGCCGATTCAGAGGTTAGCGGCGGTCTGGGTTCCGGCGCAGGGTCCGACCGGCCGCGGGGCCCCGCCTGCCGACGAGAGGTCGGCCGGGAGGGAACCGGCCAGACCGACCGCGGAGACGCCCAGCAGTTCGCGAGCCGCAAATCCAGCGCGGCGAAATTGCGACAATCAGGCGCATGAAGACGATCGCGGGCATCGAGGGCTACAAGGCGCTGGTCGGGGAGCAGTTAGGCGAGAGCGACTGGCTGGAGATCGACCAGGATCGGATCAACCAGTTCGCGGACGCGACCGGCGATCACCAGTGGATCCATGTCGACACCGACAAGGCCAACCAGGGACCGTTCGGAACGACCATCGCTCACGGCTTCCTAACGCTCTCCCTGGTCCCCGCCCTGACCGGCGGGCTGCTCAAGATCGATGGCGTCCGGATGGGGATCAACTACGGGCTGAACCGGGTCCGCTTCCCGGCACCGGTGAAGGTCGGCTCGAGGGTCAAGGCGTCGGTCCGCAACGTGTCGGTCGAGGACGTCCAGGGCGGCATCCAGATCGTCAACGAGGTGACCATCTCGGTCGAGGGCGAAGCGAAGCCTGCCTGCGTCGCGGAGACGGTAACCCGGCTGTACGTCTAGCAGCTGCCCTTCGTGGTGGGCAGCAGCGGCTCGACCCGAGCGGTGTCCGCCTCGGCCGCGCTTATGTAGCGATGGCCGAGCATCGCATCGAGGACCTGGCCGCGGCGGCGCAGCGCTGCCTCGGGATGGTTAAGCGGGTCGTAGGCGACGGGCGACTGCGGTAGGCCCGCCAGCAAGGCGTACTGGGCAAGGTCGAGGTTGGCCAGGGGCTTGCCGAAGTAGGCGCAGGCGGTCGGTCCGACGCCATAGCGGGTCGGGCCGGTCGGCGCCAGTGTCAGCCAGTCGGCGAGGATCCGCGGCTTGTCGAGGACGGACTCGACCTTGAAGGCGAGCGTCACGTCGACGAGCTTGTTGAGGCCCTCATTCGACCCGTTCAGGTAGATCGCCTTGATCAGCTGCTCGGTGATCGTTGACGCTCCCTCGCACAGACAGTCCATCCGGACGTCGTCGACGGCAGCGCGCACGATCCCCGGGAGGTCGATGCCGTGGTGGCTGTAGAACCGCTCGTCCTCCGTCGCCACGACGGCGAGGGCGAGCTGGGTCGGCACTTCCTCTGGACTCAGCACCGGCACGTGATGCCTGGCTGCCAGGGCGTCGACCCGGGACTGCGC
>JALZAP010000174.1 GCA_030948245.1 Candidatus Dormiibacterota bacterium
CCCCCCTCTCGACAAGCTCGGCTGGATCACCGACTCCGCGTTCTACGAGGGGATCGCCGAGCAGCACCGAGCCGAGGTGATGGTGATCCACACCGTCCTCCTCGAGCGCCGACCGCTGCCCCATCTCTGCCTCGACGACGCGGAGGCGATCATCCGCGAAGCGTGTCCAAGGTTGGCGATCATCACCCATTTCGGGATGACGATGTGGCGGGCCCGTCCATGGGAGCTGGCCGCCCGCCTGACCGAGTCGACGGGGGTCGAGGTGAAAGCCGCTCGAGACGGCATGACGATCGAGCTGTGAACCGCGTCCGGCGGCTGCCGGTACCCTACCCGGTAATCCTGGCGGCCGGGGGAATCGCCATTGGCCTGCTGCCCTGGTTGCCGCACCTGCGCCTCAGCTCGGCCGGGATCCTGCTGCTGTTCGTACCGCCCCTCGTCTTCGAGGCGAGCCTGACCTTCGACCAGCGCCAGGGACGGTCGGTCGCGATGCCCATCGCGCTGCTGGCGACCGCCGGCGTCGGGATGACCGTCCTCTGTGTCGGGGCTGGCGCACATTACCTGTTCGGGTTCGGCTGGCCGGCCGCCCTACTGCTTGGCGCGATCGTCTCGCCCACCGACCCCATCGCGGTCGTCGCGGTCATCCGCCAGGTGGGCGCGCATCCCCGGCTGGCCGCGCTCCTCGAAGGCGAGAGCCTCTTCAACGACGGGACCGGCGTCGCCGTCTTCGCGGCCGTCGCGGCGACCATTGCCGGCGGCAGGCCCGAGGTTGCCGACTTCGGCGTCCGGCTCCTGCTCTTGACGGCGATTGGGCTAGCCGCGGGCGGTGTCGTCGGGGGCATCTGCGCCGCCATCACCCATCGCTACCACCCGGTCGCCGTGCCGGTCGCGGTGGTCGCCGCCTGGGCCAGCTTCCTGGCGGCCCAGCAATTGGGCGGCTCGGGCGTGGTGGCGGTTGTGGTGGCCGGGTTTCTGGTCGCCCGTTTCGGGCTGGTGACCGAGTGGCTGCTCCGACCCTGGGCGGTGCTGGCGTTCGTGCTCAACGCGCTGCTGTTCGCGCTGGTCGGACTATCACTCCCGACGGTGGCCCTGCTCGCGCTGGCGGCAGTCGCGGCGGGCTGCTACCTGCTGATGCTGGCCGCAAGGGCACTGACGGTCTGGCTGCTCACCATCGGCGCTGGGCTGCCCTGGCGATGGCGGCAGCTGGCGTGGTGGGGCGGCCTGCGGGGCGCGCTCTCGATCGCGCTCGCCCTCTCCGTGGGCGATTCTCGCGTCTCGACCGTGGCGTACGGGATGGTCGTGCTGAGCCTGCTCCTCCAGGGAGGCCTGCTCAGGCCCTTCGCCAGGTGGTCGAGCTAGCTGCTGCTGGCCTTGACCGCCTCGATCGGAACCGGCGGCGCGGTGATGACGCCGTCGATCAGGCCGTACTCGATCGCCTCCTCGGGCGAGAGGTAGAAGTCGCGGTCGGTGTCCTTTTCGATCTTCTCCAGCGGCTGCCCCGTGTGGGTGGCAATGAGCTGGTTGAGCTCCTTCTTGACCCGGATGATCTCGTTGGCGTGGATCTCGAGGTCGCTCGCCTGGCCGGAGAGCCCGCGGCCACCGATCAACGGCTGGTGGAGATGGATCCTGGAGTTGGGCAGGGCAAAGCGGTGGCCCTTGGTTCCCGACATCAGGATGACGGTGGCGAAGCTGGCCGCCATTCCCATCGCGACCGTGGTGATCGGCGCCGGAACGTACTGCATGGTGTCGTAGATGGCAAAGCCGGCGGAGACCGAGCCGCCGGGCGAGTTGATGTAGATCTGGATCTCCTTCTCGGGGTCGTCGGCGGCGAGGAAGATCATCTGGGCGACGATCAGGTTGGCCATCGTGTCGTCGATGGGGCGCCCGAGGATGATGACCCGGTCGCGGAGCAGTCGGGAGTAGATGTCGAACGCGCGCTCGCGGTTGCCACCCTCGTTTTCGATGACGGTCGGGACGTAGGCCATTCCGGGACGATCCTAGCAGGCGGCTATATTCGATTCCGTGCCCGTGCGATCCGGCCGCCGTCCCACCACGGCGCCGTTTTACCAGGCACTCCCTTCACAGGTGGCGAAAGGCCTTCCGATCGAGCTCCGCGGCTTCGAGCATCGCCACGTCCAGGGCGTCATGAAGTTCCACTACGGCCGGCCCGAAACGCACTATGAGGCGTGGCACCACCGTGCCCAGAGCCGGCTCGAGGTCGGCCTCCATTTCGAGGGCAGCCGCGAGCTCAACCGGGCGGGCCTCGACTTCTTCCGGGCCCACATTGTGGAGGTCAAGGGCGGTCTCCCCAACGCCGAGCTGGAGCCCTGGGACCGCGGCTGGACCCGCCTCTACGAGACCTTTCCGGCGCTGCTCCTCGACCACCGTGCGCTGGAGGGAACGGCGCGGCGGGTCGCCGAGTACGTGATCACGCTGCAGCCTCTGCTCGACCAGTTTTGGAGCGATGTTGATGGACCCGTCTGAAGCCCGCGCCCTTTTCCCGATCTGCGACCGGTACATCCACTTCAACCACGCCGGCGTCGCGCCGATGTCGGTCCGGGTCCGTGCCGCGGTCGAGCACGTGACCCAGATCATGAGCGAGGAGGGCCTCATCGCCGACGACTACATGGAAACGCTCGGCCACCTGCGGTCCTCGCTCGCGGACCTGGTGGGGGTCACCCAGGACCAGGTGTCGATCACCCGCGGGACCGCCCATGGTATCTCTCTGCTGGCGCGCGGCCTCGATTGGAAGGAGGGCGACAACATCGTCGGCGCCCGGCTCGAGTACCCGGCAAACCTCTTTCCCTGGATGGCGACCCGGGACCGCGGAGTCGAGCTGCGGCTGGTCGAGCCGCAGGAGGGCCGGGTTACTCCGGAAGCGGTCCTCTCCCTGGTCGATGAGCGCACCCGGGTCGTGGCGCTGAGCTTCGTCCAGTTCTGGAACGGCTACCGCATCGACCTGGCCGAGATCGGAGCTGAGTGCCGCAAGCGTGGCGTCATCCTGGCTGTCGACGGCATCCAGGGACTCGGCGTGCTGCCCTTCTCACTGGACTCGATGAACGCCGACTTCGTCGCCGCGGGCGCAGGCAAGTGGCTCACCGGGCCTCCCGGCGTCGGCTTCACGGCCTGGCGGCCCGAGCTGCTGGAGCGGATCGACCCGCTGCTCGTCGGCACCGGCTCGGTGGAGGACCGTTTGAACTACTTCGAGCCCAGCTTCGAATACGCCGGCACGGCGCGCAAGTTCGAGGAGTCGGCGATCAGCTGGCTCGACGTCGCGGCTTTCGGCGCGGCCGTCGGCCTTCTCCTCGAGGTGGGCATCGACGTCATCGAGGAGCACGTGCTCGGCCTCGCCCGACGACTCGCGGAGGGCCTCGTCGAGCGTGGTTACCAGATCGTCGAACCCTGGCCGCGCGAGCCGGCCGAGTGGTCGGGGATCGTCTCCTTCAACCGGCCCGGCATGACGGAGGTCGAGCTGTTGCGAGACCTCAAGGCTGCCGGCGTCATCACCCGGACCCATCGCGACTTCGTGCGCATGTCGCCGCATTTCTACAACACCGAGGAGGAGGTGGACCGGGTCCTCGACGTACTCACGCCACAACCGATTCCGAGCTGATTCAAGGCGAGCGACCAAAACTGAGTCGCTTTTCCACCTTGGTGCGTTAGAGTCGCTGAAGGTATGAACCGGTTCTCCCGGAAGGCTTGGTTCGTCTGCGGGCTCGGCCTGTTGGTGATGCTCGTGGCGGAGATCTTCCAGGCAACCCACATGGCTCTCTACCTCTGGGGCGGAATCTGGGTCGTCGGCTGGATCGCGGTGACCATCGGCATCGGGATGGCGGTTCGCAGCACGGGTGGCTGGATCGCGACGGCGATGTCGATAGTCTTCACGATCCTCGCTCTCTATTTCGCGTACTCCGGCGCCAACGCGTCATTCATGGCGATGTCGAGCATCGCGGTCATCGCGGTCGCCGTCGTGGTCAGCATGGCCATCCAGCTGGCGGTCGGCCAGGAGAACGGCCTCCGCTCTCCGCCACCGCCTTCCTCGATAACCCTCTCGCTGGCCGGCGTGGGGGTGATCCTGCTCGCCGGTGCTTTCGCGCTGCTGGCCAACGGCATGGCGCTCGGCTTCCTCGCGTTCGGTTTTTCGCTCGGCGTCGTCGGCACCGCGGTCGGCTTCGGCGCCATCGCCTTGATGCGTCACCCAGAGGGTTCCCGGAGCGACCCTGCGATTCACTAGAGCGTGATTCGTCACGCCGCCTTTCCGCGGCCGACTCGGGACCGATTTGGCTGTCCGGGGTTGAGGCGGCGCCAGGCAGCCTACGGCCGGGCTTCGTCCCCTTCGATCCACACCTCGCCGTCGGCGAAGAACTCCTTCTTCCAGACCGGCACCGTCTCCTTCAACCGGTCGATGCCCCACTTGCAGGCCGCGATCGCCTCAGCCCGATGTGGGCAGGAGACCGAGACAACCACCGACGCCTCGCCGATCTCCAGCACGCCCGTCCGGTGGGCCATCGCAACCCGCGCCTCGGGCCAGCGCTCGGCGATCTCGGCGCTGATCGCGTGCATCTGCGACTCCGCCATCCCGGGATAGGCCTCATATTCGAGCCGCGTCGTGTCCCGGCCGCGCGAGTTGTCGCGGACAACGCCTGTGAAGGTGCAGATCGCCCCTGCTCCGGCGCGCGCGACGGCGGCCTCCAGCCGACGGGCGTCGAGCGGCTGGTCGGTCAGCTCGAAGAGCACCCCAACCCCGCTGCCGCCGCTGA
>JALZAP010000175.1 GCA_030948245.1 Candidatus Dormiibacterota bacterium
TGCGCGTGGGCGATCGCCTCGATGGCGCGACGGTGCGGGCGGTAACGCGCATCCACCTGACCGACGGGGCGACCTACGACCTGCTCCCTTCGGGACCGACCGGAGCCTACTGGGCGGACGGCATCCTTCTCGGCTCGACTCTTCGCTAGTGCAGGCTGCCGCCGTCGGCTTTGGGATCTTGTTGCTGGCGATAACCGGCTACTGGACGTACGCATACTTCCGGCGCCGCTGGCGGCGTTAACCTACTTTTCGCCGGTTACTGACTCTGTTACTGCGCATGGCCGAGTGTTGCGCACACAAATGCTGTTCACGCCCCCTACCGGTCCCACTTCGAAGCTTTCCTTCGCCGCTCGACGACCGATCGGCTGGCTGCCGGTCGAGAACGACACCGACCTCCAGTCGCAGCTCGAGGACCTCTTGAGCCACGTCCGCCGCTGTGAGAAGTGGGCCCGGTTCGATGACCGGATGGACCTCCTGGGCCGCATCGAGGGGACCCGCTAAGGAGCTGACACCGGCGCTGTAACGTCGGTTTGACCGCGGCGCCGAACTGTGCTTTCCTAACCCGGTTCGTCCGGATGACGGGCTGGAATGGGATTCTTCCGCCATGGGTTGGTGGCCGTGGCTGCCGCAATGAGCCTCGCGACGCCGGTTTTCGCTGCGTCACCGTATGACGTGGCGGATACTCCGGCGCCTCCCGCCACTGCGCCGAGACCCTCGTATCAGGCTCTCGACACCGGCAGCAGCGTTCTCCAGCCGAGCCTCGAAACGGCCGCTGACATCGACGCCTTCCTGGCGCCGACGCCCCTGGCGGGAATGGGCGCCGAGTTCATCCGAGCCGAGGCACAAACCGGGGTCAACGCCCGCTTCCTGGTGGGGATCACCTGGACCGAGAACAACTCGGGAGCCTCCTACCTCGCGCAGTCGCAGCACAACCTGTTCAGCTTCCGCGGTGACGGTCCCGGTGGCTGGGCCGCCTACTCGAGCGCGGAGGAGAGCATCCGGACCTCCTCCGCCTTCATCGGCAAGGAGTATGCGCGGCCAGGCGGCATCCACTACCGGGGCGGGACGATCGCTGCCGTCGGCATCGTCTACGCATCCGATGGGGGCTGGGGCGCGAAGGTGGCTCGCGCCGCCAACTTCATCGGTCCGAGCCGGGGATCGCCCTATGCCGCCGCGATCAGCATCGCCGCCTACACACCCGAGAGCCTCAAGATCCAGGTCACCAACGAGGGCTACGTGCCCTGGGACCTCGCTCCCGGGGCCCAGTTGCTCTTCCACACCCGCTGGGCGCGGCACGCCGAGTCGGTCAGCAGCTCTGCGACGGTACCCGCGCCGGCGATCCGCCCGCTGGGCATCGCCGACCTTGCTGTGCCGGGTATCCCGCAGCCGGAAGGCGACGGCTGGCGGCTCGAGGTGACCGTCGAGATGACGGGACCGACCTGGGCCGAGGACCTCGGTTTCCAGGCCCGCGACACGCTTCGGCTGACGCCGGCCGACGGCGCGGCCGCGGTTGGCGCCCCGCGGGGCGTCAGCTGACCTGGCTCGTCGGCCTAGTCGCTTCCCTGCAGCTTGTCCCGGATCGCGTCGAGCCGCTCGAACTTGTCGAGCGACGGCTTGCGTGCTTTGTCCGGGTACTTGGTGACCTGGACCGACTCGAGCAAGAGCTCGATCTCGTCGGGCGAGAAGTGGATCGTGCGGATGAGCTTCTCGGTCGGCTGCCTGCGGTCGAGGACCTCGCTGATCGCTTCGTCGGTCTCCTCGAAGACCTCCGGGCGCGTCGGGCGGAAGAGCTCTTCCGATCCGACCAGGGAGACGCGCTTGAACTTGGACATCACTCTTCTTTCCGTTTCCCGTTGATGACCGACTTGGCGAGCGCGCGGTAGGCATTGGCGCCGTCCGAGGCGGAAGCGTACTGCAGGATCGAGGCGCCGGCGAGGGGTGACTCCGCGAAGCGGATCGAATCCTTGATGGCGAATGGGTAGACCGTGTCGCCAAAGTGCTCGCGGACCAGCGCCAGCACCTCCTGGGAGTGCAGGGTGCGGCCCTTGAAGATGGTCGGCAGGATGCCGTCGACCTTCAGCTGAGGGTTGAGCTTCGCCCGCACCCGGTTGATGGTGTTGAGCAGCTGCTGCATTCCCTTCATCCCGAAGTACTCGCACTGGAGCGGGATGATCACCTCGTCGGAGGCCACGAAGGCGTTCAGCGTGAGGAGGGAAAGCGAGGGCGGGCAGTCGATGATTATGAAGTCGTAGCGGCGCTTGGCCGGGAGCAGCTTCTCTTTCAGGATGCCTTCCCGGCCGATCTCGGTGAACAGCTGCCCCTCGGCGCCGGCGAGCTCGATGTTGGCCGGGATGAAGTGGACGCCGATCGACTCCGAGACCTGGATCACGTCGTTGACCGTGGTGTCGGGGTCGACCAGCAGGTTGTAGATCGTCAGGTGGATCTCGTCCGGAGTCTTGACGCCCATGTTCATCGTCAGGTGGGCCTGCGCGTCGAGGTCGAGGAGGAGAACCCGCTGACCCACCTCGGCTAGGGCCGCTCCCAGGTTGACCGCCGTGGTTGTCTTGCCAACACCCCCTTTCTGATTCGAGATGGAGATGATGCGAGCCATTCGCAGGCGAGTCTAACAGCGCGCCAAGGCAGGCGGAAGGTGGCGGACCTGGGCCCGTTCGGAGGGGGGACGTCGCCCCTTTCGGCCGTGCTCGGCAAAGCCTGTGCGCGGCCTACCGCTTTGATTGGAGGGGGGAAGTCCCCCCTTTTGGCCGTGCTCGGCAAGGCCTGTGCGCGGCACCCCCTTACAATCACCCGGCCGTGTCCGTTTTGAACTACTTCCTGCCACTCGCCGCCAGCCCGAGCCCCTCGCCTTCGGCAGCTGCTGCTTCGGGTGCGCTCGGTTCCAACCTCCCGATCCTCGACGGCATCGTCGTAGTCGTCCTGCTGATCGCGTTCTTCATCGGCTACCAGCGAGGGATCATCCAGCCGCTGATGACCTATCTCTTCTTCTTCGGCGCCATCTTCCTGCTCTATCGGGAGCGGATCCTCTACCTCAATGGAG
Organism: Candidatus Dormiibacterota bacterium; assembly: GCA_030948245.1. Classification (GTDB taxonomy): domain Bacteria; phylum Chloroflexota; class Dormibacteria; order Dormibacterales; family Dormibacteraceae; genus UBA6019. Next base: position 3,056 of record JALZAP010000175.1, read on the forward strand.
TGCAGAAGTACCTCCACGCCAACGTCGTGCTGGCGATCTTTTTCGCGCTGATAATCGCCGTGCTCGCCGGCTACGGCGGAAGCGTGGTCGGGCAGGCGCTCCACCGCATGCCGATCGCCCGCGGAGTCGACGGCTTCCTCGGCGTCTTCCTGAACGTCGCGATCGCGATCGGGGTCATCTACTTCGTGCTCAGCGGGATGATCGCCTTCGACAAGGCCTTCAGCCCCTTCGCCAGCAACGCGAAGCTCACCAATGCGCAGGTGACGGCAATGTCCAAGCAAATCGAATCGAACCCGCTCTCCGCGGCGCTGGTCGACCCCAGGGACCTGCAGAAGCTGAAGGATCAGACCAAGAAGGGTCAGACCGCGTCACTGTCCGCGGTCACGCAGCTTGACAACCTGAGCACCTTCTACCAGGACTTCGTAAAACCCCAGTTGAAGGGCTCCCGGATCGCCCCCTTCATAATGCGGTTCGGCCAGAAGATCCCGGTCCTCGGCCATTACGGAGCCGCGGACCTTCCCAAGAAGTAGCCTGACCGCAATGGCGGTGGAGGGGGCCGTGCGGCCGGGCACGGGCGAGAAACGCAGGGTCACCCATTACCAGCTCGCGCTGATGTCGCTCTACTGGGTTGCGATCGGCTACCTCTGGTCCAGCCTCGGCACCCTGATCCTGCCCGATATCGTCCAGCACCTGGTCGGCCGCGCCCATAAGGGCACCGCGATCAGCGTCCTGGAGGCGATCGGGACGGTGATGGCGGTGGTCTGGCAGCCGATGGCGGGTTCGATCTCCGACCGCTGGCAGAGCCCCTTCGGCAGGCGCCGCCCGTTCATCGTGGCGGGAACCGTCGGCGACGTCATCTTCCTCGCCGGCCTGGCCCTGTCCGGCAGCTACTGGGTGCTGGTGGTCTTCTACTTCCTGCTCCAGACCGCCTCCAACACCGCCCAGGGTCCCTACCAGGGCCTCCTCCCCGACGTCGTACCGCCCGAGCAGCGCGGCGCGGCGTCGGGCTACTACGGCGTCGCCAACCTGGTCGGCATCCTCGCCGGCACGCTGGGCGCGGGCTTCCTGCTCCACCGCTACGGCCGCGCGGTCGCCATAGTCAGCATCGCCGCCCTGCTGACGGTGACGATGCTGGTGACGGTCCTCAAGGTGCCCGACCGCGCCAAGCCGACCGAGAAGCAGTTCGAGTCCCCTTGGCACGCCTTCGCCCACACCTTCACGCTCGACCTCGGTAAGCACCGGGACTTCGGCTGGCTGATGGCTTCGCGGCTCCTCATCCTGATGGGCATCCTCGGCCTCCAGAGCTTCGCCTTTTTCTACTTCAGCGACGTCTTTTTTCCCTTCGACCGCAAGGAGACGACGCTGGCGACCTCGGTCCTGCTCGGCCTGGTGGTCCTGGTCGCCCTCGCCGTTACCTGGCCGGCCGCCAAGCTCTCCGACCGGATCGGCCGGAAGAAGATCGTCTTCTTGGGAGGCATGATCGGAGCGGCCGCCACCGTGGCCGTGATCTTCAGCCACTACCAGATTCTGCCTCCGGGCGCGGTCCACCCGCTTGCCGCCTGGCTGCACGTCCCCGGGCTCGCCGCCCAGGCGGTGATGTTCGGCTTTGCGATCGGGGTCGGCTTCGGCGCCTTTCTCTCGGTCGACTGGGCCTTCATCACGGACGTGATCCCTGCGGATGAAGCAGGTCGG
>JALZAP010000176.1 GCA_030948245.1 Candidatus Dormiibacterota bacterium
GTCCATGACTTGGGCAAGGGCCCCACCGTCAATGCGGTGCAGGTCCTTACCGGCAGCGTCGTGGTCGTGTTCGACAGCGACCTCGATCCCAAGACCGTCGACGGAAGCGCCCGGCTGACGGCGGCCGGCGGGAGCCCGGTCACCGTATCGACGGCCTACGCCAACCGGAGGCTCACCGTCAGCTCCAAGCTCACTCCGGGCGCGAAGTACCACCTGGAGCTCGCGCCTTCGATAAAGGACATCGCCGGACAGGCGCTGCAGGGCGGCTACGAGTACGACTTCGTGGCGGTCGGCTCCGGTGCCGCTCCTGCTCCCTGAGCGACTACCCGAACTACTTCAGAGTCGCTGGATCGCCCGGAAGATCGCTTCGCTGCCGAATTCGAGGGCAGCGGCCGGAATCCGCTCGTCCGCATCGTGGATCGTCGCCCAGGCGTCAAAGCCGGGCGGCAGGGTGACGGGGGTGAAGCCGTAGGTGTTGATGCCGAGCTTGGCGAAGTGGCGGCCGTCGGTGCCCCCGCTTACCAGGTAGGGCAGCGGAACCCCATCGGGATCGAGCTCCCGGATGATGCCGGCCAGCACGTCGAAGCCGCTCAGGTCGGGCTCGGGCTGAGCCGGGCCCAGCTTGACGACCTCGATCTCCGGCTCGTCCCCGATGACCGCTCGCAGCTCGCGGACCAGGTCCTCCGGGCCCTGGCCGGGGAGCAACCGTCCGTCCAGCGAGAGGCGGACCTCGCTCGGGATCACGTTGATCTTCAGCCCGCCCTCGACGATCGTCGCGTTGACGGTGTTGTGGAGAGTCGCGTCGAGGCTCCTCCCCTCGGCCCCCAGCTGGTCGAGAGCCTCGTCCGCCTGTACCGGGTCGAGGAGCCGGTTGAAGAGCGCCGCCCGTTCGCCGGTGAACCTGTCCCGCATTCCTTCCAGCTGGAGCTTGACGGCGGTTGTCAGATGAACCGGGAGGCGCGTCCGGTCGAGGGCGGCGAGCACGTCGCCGAGCTGTCCCATCGCCCCGCCGCGGAGCGGCAACGAGCCGTGGCCGCCTGGGCCACGAAGGGTCACCAGGAGCTGACAGCCGCGCTTCTCGGAGACCATGATCGGGTAGAAGCGGACGCCTCCCATCAGGCTGCTGTACCCACCGCCTTCGCCGATCGTATGACGCACCCTCTCGAACAGCTCGGGATGGTTGTCGGTGAGCCAGCCGGCGCCTTCGACGCCGCCCGCCTCCTCGTCGGCGAGGACGACCAGGAGCAGGTCGCCGGGAAGCCGGGTGCCCTCCTGTTTGGCGCGGAGGAAGGCATCGACCATCATGGCGACCCCGTTCTTCATGTCGAGCGCGCCGCGGCCCCAGATCCAGCCGTCGATGAGCTCGCCCGAGAAGGGCGGGTGGGTCCACTTCTGGTTCATCGTCGTTACCACGTCGACGTGGCCCTGGAGGATCAGCCCGGGACCGGACCCGCCCGGCAGCCGGGCGACGAGGTTCGGCCGCTCCGGGGTGGCCGCGTAGGTCTGCCACTCGACGCCCGCCTCGCTGAGCAGCGCCCCGATCCGCTCGACGCACGCCCGCTCCGTCCCCGGCGGGTTGGTCGTGTCGAAGCGGATCAGCTCCTGGAGCAGCTCGGCCGGTTTCATTGGAGCTTGGCGAGAAACCACTGCGCGCGGAAGAGCGCGGCGATCGACGCTGCGTGCTGGATGGTGCCCTGGGCGGCGAGGTCGAGGGCCTCCTCCAGGGGCAGCTCCCGGATGACCATGTCCTGCTCGTAGATCTCCGGCCGCCGCTCCACCCTGGTCAGCTCACGGGCGAGGTAGAAATGGAATCGCATCGTGGATACGGCGGTCGCCCTGGCGGTTCCCAGAAAATCCCAGCGTCCGGCTTCCAGCCCGACCTCCTCGACCAGCTCCCGCCGCGCGGTCGCCGGCGGAGGCTCTCCCTCTTCCACCGTCCCGGCGGGCAGCTCCCATGCGTCGGTGTCCCAGGAGTGGCGCCATTGGCTGACCAGGAAAGTCGTCCCCGCTTCGGTGAGGGGCAGGATGAGGGCCGCCTCCGGCTGCCGGAAGACGGCGTAGCTGGTGACCGTGCCGTCGGGCCAGGCGACCTCGTCGGCGTGGAGGCTGTAGCGGTGGTGGGCGCAGAGGTTGCGCTTTCCGACGACCTCGAACGGCCTACCCGTCACCTCTTCGCGCTCAACGGTTGGTAATCGCCGCGACGGCGGCTGCCGCGGCGGCGATCTTGCGCGGGTCGGTGGCGCTGTAGTCCATCGGCGAGACCTCGCCCTCGAACTTCTTCATCTCGTCGAGCAGCTCCGGGTGCTCGGCGATGAAGTTGGTGGTCAGGCGGCCAGATTTGAAGTCGGGGCTGGCGAGGATCGCGCGGTGGTAGGGGATCGTCGTCGCGGGGCCGACCAGAACGTATTCGCGCAGCGCCCGCTGGCCGCGGGCGATCGCTTCGGCCCGGTCGGCGCCGTGGACGATCAGCTTGGCGACCAGCGAGTCGTAGTTGGCGGGCACCTCGCTGCCGGGGCCGTAGCCGCTGTCGACCCTCACGCCCGGGCCCGCCGGTGCCACCCAGCGCTGGATTTTCTTGGGGTTGGGCATGAAGTTGCGAGCGGGGTTCTCGGCGTTGATCCGCATCTCGATCGCGTGGCCGGTGAAGGTGATCTCATCCTGTTCGAAGGACAGGCGCTGTCCGGCGGCGACCTTGATCTGCTCCTTGACGAGGTCGATGCCGGTAACCAGCTCGGTGACCGGGTGTTCGACCTGGAGACGGGCGTTGACCTCGAGGAAGTAGAACTCACCCTCGCTGAAGATGAACTCGACGGTACCGGCATTCTGGTAGCCGGCCGCACGGCAGGCGGCGACCGCGGCGTCGCCCATCCGGCGCCGCAGCTCCGGCGTGACAGCCGGTGAGGGCGACTCCTCGAGGATCTTCTGGTGCCGGCGCTGGATCGAGCATTCGCGCTCGCCGAGGTGGACCACGTTGCCGTGCTGGTCGCCGATCACCTGGATCTCGACGTGGCGTGGGTCGCGCACGTACTTCTCCAGATAGACGGTGGCATCGCCGAACGCCGACCGGGCCGCGTTGGCGGCGCTCTCGATCGCGCCGACCAGCTCGGACTCCTTCTCGACGACCTTCATGCCGATCCCGCCGCCGCCGCCGGAAGGCTTGATGATCACCGGCAGCCCGATCTCGAGAGCGGCGCGGCGGGCCACGTCGAGATCCTCGATGGCGTCGGTGCCCGGCGTAGTCGGCACGCCGTTCTTCTTCGCCAGCTCACGGGAGCCGAGCTTGTCGCCGAGGATGTCCATCGCTTCGGCGGGCGGGCCGATGAAGGCGATCCCCGCCGCTTTGCAGGCGGTGGGAAAGGCGAGCCGCTCGCTCAGGAACCCGTAGCCGGGGTGGATCGCCTCGGAGCCGGTGTCCTTGGCGGCCTTCATTATCCGGTCCAGGTTCAGGTAGGACTCGCTGGGTGCGGCACCGCCGATGTTCACCGCCTCGCCCGCGTAGCGGGTGTGGATCGCGTCAGTGTCGGCGTCCGAGTAGACCGCGACGGTGCTGATGTTCAGCTCGTGGCAGGCGCGCATGACGCGGATGGCGATTTCGCCCCGGTTAGCAACCAGGACCTTGCCGAAGAGCTTGCGCTTCACCTGGCCCGGTAGCGCTCGAGCACCGCCGTCAGCTCCTCTTCGCCATGCTCGTCGACGACCTCCGCGTAGGCCTGCCGCACCGCCTCCACGATCGGCATTGGAAATTCGGGTCCGTCGAAGAGGGCGAGCCCCAGGTCGACGTCCTTCAGCATGTCCTTGAGGGCGAAGGTCAGCGGCGCATAAGGCCCACCGAGGTACCCCGACTTGCGCATCTCCAGATAGGGAGTGTGGCGGACGACCCACTCGAAGGCCTCTTCCTGTGTAAGGCCGGCCCGGACACCGGCCGTGACCATCTCCGCTCCCGCGGCCGACGCGATGGCCAGCATCGTGTTGTTCATGAGCTTCATCGCGGCCGCCCGGCGGTAAGTCCCGACCGCGCGGACCTGGCCCAGGGCTTCGAGGACAGGCCGGCCCTGCCGGATCGCCTCCGGCGGACCCCCAACCAAGAAGAGGGCATTGCCAGCTTCCAGCATCGGTGGCGGCGCGACCACAGGGGCGGCCACCAGCCGGTGGAACCGGCGCCCGAGCTCCTCGGGCACTTCGGGGCCCGCCGTGCTCATCTCCAGGTAGACGCGCTCGCCGCGGGGATCGAGCCGGGTATAGACGGCGCGCACCGCCTCCGGGCCGGTGAGGATGCTGATCGCGACGTCGACCTCGGCGACGGCTTCCTCCGGCGTACCGAAGACCTCGCCGACGCCGACCGCCTCCGCCTTCTCGCTGGTCCGGTTCCAGAGGTGGAGCTCGAAGTCCTGGCCGGCCAGCCGGCGAGCCGCGGCAGCGCCCATCTTGCCCGTTCCGAGAATGGCTACCCTCATCAGCCGATGTTGACCAGGGGCTGGTTGGGACCGACGACCTCGCCCTCTTTGACGTGCACCGCCTTCACCTTGCCGGCGGCCGTGGAGACGATGTCGTTCTGCATCTTCATCGCCTCCAGGACGGCGACCACGTCGCCCAGCTTGATCTCGTCACCGACCTTTACCGGGACCTTGACGATCAGGCCCTGCATCGGGGCGACAACGCTGCCCGGCCCCGCCACCGGCTTGGCGGCGGGGGATGGCGCGGCGCCGGCGG
>JALZAP010000177.1:0-1540 GCA_030948245.1 Candidatus Dormiibacterota bacterium
ATCGACTACGGCGGATACGTCGAGGTGGACCCTGACGACTACACCACGGCGACGGGCGAATTCACGCTCCAGGTCGCCTCGATCGACTCCAGCAACGATAAGCGCGACGAGCACCTTCGCTCGGCCGACTTCTTCAACGCAGCCGAGTACCCCATCCTTACCTTTCGCCCCACCAGCGTCGCGGCCAAGGGCGGCGATCGCTATGCCGTGACCGGCGACCTCACCATCCGCGAGGTGACCAAGCCGGTCGAGCTGGATGTCAAGGTCGAGGGCAGGATCCCGAAGGACGCCTTCGGCAAGGAGCGGATCGCCGTCAGCGCCACCGGCAGCGTCAACCGCAAGGACTGGGAGCTGAGCTGGAACATGGCCCTCGAGACGGGTGGCTTCCTGGTCAGCGACGAGATCAAGATCGAGGTCGAGGCCGCCTTCGTGGCAGACGCCCGGGCGGCCGCCGAGGCAGTCGCCTAGGTTCCTCGAGAACTACTCCCCTTCGGAAAAGGCCGTGGCCCGTGAGGCGCGGCCCTTTCTATTCCCAGACGGTCCTCATCTGGGTGAGGGCATCGAACGGATCCTGGTTCCGCTGCAGCTCGATGATCGCCTCGGCCCGGGGATCGCCCTCGTAGAGCGGCTCGCCGGCGCTGACGTGCCGGTTCCAGGCGGCCGCGAAGAGATCGGCACGCTCCCGGTTGGTGGAGAGCGAGGCGGGGATGGCGTGGTAGACGACCGCGCTGCCCCGTCCCGGCCGCATCGACTGGCGGACGAGCAGCACCAGGGCAGCGAAGGTCGAGGTCGGCGCCTGGGTGATGTAGCGGGGGATCAGGTAGCGAGGCTCGCGAAGCGGGCTCAGCAGCTCGTCCAAGGAAGTGGCGAAGAGGCTCGAGTCCTCGAGCGATTCTCCCGCCAGGTAGCAGCGGTAGTAGCCGTCCGGCTGGACGACAATGCGGACGGCCGCTTCCGTTACTGCTTGGTCGATGAGTCCGGCCGCGGCCAGCCCTTCGGCCACCGCCGCTGCCAGGTTCTCGAGCGTGCCGGCCGGTCCCACCTGGCTCAGATAGGTGCGGACGGTGTGGCCCGTCCAGCCCAGCCCGACCGCGAAGGCGATGAGGCCGAGCCCGCCGCCGAGCAGGTCGTGGCCGGAGGCCAGGCCGAGCGCGAAGACGGCGATTCCGGCGAGGAGGGTTCCGGCGAGCAGGAACATGAAGGAGGGCGGCGGCTTGACGCCTGCCGCGCTGGAGCGGAGCGCGCCCTGGGTGAGCCCGGGCGAGCGGCCGAAGTGGACGCGCAGGGTTTGGGTCGCCACGTTCTCGTAGGGCTGCCCCACCCCCCAGCGGGCGTAGACCTCCTCACGCGCCTCCACCTGTCCGAGCTGGTGCCGGTTGAGGTCGGCGACCTGGTCCTCCGCGGGCGGGCCGAAGGGTGAGAGGCGGGCGTCGACGTGCGAAACACCCGACTCGATCTCTCCCGTCGCGGTGAGCCCGAAGTAGTTGCGGTGCTTGCGGACGAAGCGCGAATAGTCGGTGAGCCCCATCGGATGATCGGG
>JALZAP010000177.1:1550-4709 GCA_030948245.1 Candidatus Dormiibacterota bacterium
GCGCGACGCAGACCACGTCCCAGTTGTCGGACACCTTGCGCGGCAGCTCCGGGTCGAGGCGAAGCGAGCGACCCCGCATCTGGTGGACGGAAGTGGTCGTCGTCACGCCGGTCAGGTCGAGGAGGACGTTGACCGAGCACGCGTCCCAGCCCTCCCCGAGCAGGCCGCGGGTGCCGACCAGGCAGCGGCTGCGGCCTTCCTCGAAGTAGCGGGTCACGCCGGGCAGGTAGCGGCGCGGTTCCCAGCTCCCCTCGCTCGAGCCCAGCTCGACCACGTCGGTTCGCTCGAACGGCCGCAGATCGAAGCCGTCCTCCAGGAAGGCGGCGAGGTCGGCGGCGGTCTCCCTTGAGCAGGCGACCGTCTGGCCGGTCACCAGGATCGGGTTGAGCACCCGCACGGCGGGGTCGGCGAGCAGCGTCCGCAGGATCAGGCCGGCGCTGCCGGCCTGCGGATCCAGCACGCCGCGAAGGTTGGCCGGCCATTCGCCGCCGGCCTTTTCGTAGTCGCAGAGGACGAGGGCCCGGAGCCGGGGGCCGAGCGTCCGGTCCTCGGCGGCCAAGATCTCGGCTGCCGCGACCGCCTTGCTCGCCGAGAGGAGGAGGACGCGGTCGACTGGCGAGACGGAGGAACGGATGCCGTGGTAGCCGAGCGTGTACCCGAGACCGGGCAAAGCGCTTCGGATCATCTCCCAGGCGGCCAGGTCGGCGGGCTCCTCGCTGCCCCGGAGATGGCCGACGCAGTAGTCGTCGATGAGGTAGACCCAGTCGTCGGCGCTGGGGGGCTCACGGTCGCCCTCCCGCAGCCGGGCGCCCGGCGGGGGCGGCGACGCGGTGCTGAAGCAGTAGCGGAGGGCCGCCTGTGTGAGACGGGGCTGGCCGGCCTCGAAGGCGTCCCAGGCGACCTCGACTCCATCCTTCGTCCGCCGCTCCACGAATCTGCTCTGGAACCAGGCCAGGAAGGAAAGGGTGCCGAGGGCAGGGTCGTGCAGGGCGGTTATCAGCTCTTCAAAGCGGACTCGCTCGCTCTCGATGTAGTCGGCCTCGTGGTCGAGCGGCGTCGTCAGATAGGCGAGCTCCTGGTAGGGAGCGAGGTTGCCCTCCTTGACGACCGCCGGGGTGGCGACCTCGAAGTCGGCCTGCCCGAACAGCTCCCGGTACAGCGCCGCCTGCTTGTCGTCCAGCTCGGAGGGCGGCGTCGCGGTCAGCGCGATGACGAAGACCGAGTCGCCCAGCGCATCGACGAGCGCGCGGAGGAGATAGCCCCACATCTCGAGCAGGTGATGGCACTCGTCCAGGATCAGCGTCCACTGGCCGCCGGCCTGGATCCGCTCCAGGAGCCGTTGCCCGTTGGGATGGAGGAGGGCCAGCAGCTCCGCCTGGCCGCCACCCTGGAGCGCGACCAGGCGGAGGTGGCGGCGCAGGTTGGCGGAGACGTAGCGGTCGCCGCTGTCGCTCGCCTGGAGCGCCGAGACCTGCTCCTCGAGGTCGGGGTTGTGGGCGTCGATGTCGCAGACCGCCTGGTAGGTGAGAGCGGTGACGGGGCTCTCCAGTCCGGGATCGATGCCGGCGCTGACCGCGGCCGGATGGAAGGCCTGCCACTGCTCGACCCACTGCACCTGGATCGCCGTGTTAGGCCCGAGGCAGAGCGTGCGGTTGCCCAGCCGGCGCGCGATCTCGAGGCCGAGGAGGGTCTTCCCGGAGCCCGGGGGCATGACGATGTAGGCGCGCCTGCGACCCTCCGCCCGCGCCTTCTCGAAGGCGTCGAGGGCGAGCAGCTGGTAGCGCCGGAAGGGCTGCGGGTAGGCGACCGTGGAGAAGACCTCGCTCAGCTGTCCAGGCGGCATCGGCTTTGCCGCCGATTGCTCTGGGGCTGCGACCGGCGCCGCGGTTCGGTTCAGGACGCGCGCGGCGAGGCTTCGCTCGGCGGCGGGCGAGGCGCGCTGGAGCGGCTTGGGACGAGGGTCCACGCCGACGGGAGACGAGGTGGCCACCGGCGCGGCCGCTTTCACCTCGAGGCCGAGCTTTGCCCGCACATAGTCGTGATCGGCGAGCTCGAGCTCTGCTCGCGAGCGGCTCGAGGTGTGGACCGCCCAGCGGCGGTGCGACATCAGCGCACGGACGGCATATCCGTCCGGCTCGATCCGTTCGATTCGCCCAAGGCGCTCGCCGCGGATGACCACGAAGTCCCCGACCTTCAGCGGCGCAGCGTCAGGCACTCGGCGGTTGGGGTTCCTTTGTATGGCTAGTCACAGAGAGAGGGGGTGTTCTTCGTCGGATTGACACGTGGCTGGCTGCACTGTGCGATTCGTACGGTTTGCGGGATGAAAACTAAACTGGCGTTCGCCACCTTAACAGCACTGTCCTTGGCGCTAATCCCCGTGGTGGCCTTCGCCGCCGACGCTCCCAAGCCGACTACGGCTGACATCGCCTCGGACACGGTCTGGGTCATCGTCACCGGCGTCTTCGTGATGTTCATGCAGGCGGGCTTCGCGATGCTGGAGGTCGGCTTCAGCCGGATGAAGAACGTCGGCACGGTGGTCGCCAAGGTGATCACCAACTTCTCGATCAGCTCGATCGTCTACTGGGCGGTCGGCTTCGGCTTCGCCTTCGGCGGCGGGGGCCTCTTCTGGCTGATCGGCGGCAGCGGCTGGATCCCCTCCTTCTCGCCCGGCTCGCAGATGGACCTTCCGGCCCTGGTCGGCAGCACGGCGCCGGCCTCGGCGAAGTTCTTCTTCGAGTTCGTCTTCTGCGCCGTCTCGCTGGCGATCGTGTGGGGCACCATGCTGGAGCGGACCAAGTTCATCGTCTACATCCTCTTCGCGATCCCCTTTGCCGGCTTCATCTACCCGCTGATCAGCCACCAGCTCTTCGGCGGCGGCTGGCTCCAGGCGACCCTCGGCGCGCAGGACTTCGCCGGCTCGACGGTCGTCCACCTCACCGGCGCGACGGCGGGCTTCGCGGGCCTGCTGCTGCTCGGTCCGCGGATCGGCAAGTACGAGCGGAAGCGGAAGCCGAACGCCATTCCCGGCCACAGCATGCCGATCGCCCAACTGGGCGTCCTGATCCTCTGGTTCGGCTGGTTCGGCTTCAACCCCGGCTCGACGCTGAACGCGACCAACCTCCACTTCGCCGACGTCGTCATCACGACCAACCTGGCCGC
>JALZAP010000178.1 GCA_030948245.1 Candidatus Dormiibacterota bacterium
GGCCGTGAACCTCGCGATCGACCTCCAGCCCGACGTCGCGGTGGTGGACCTGATGATGCCGGCGCCGACCCCTACCTCGTCAAGGGCGTCCTGCCCGGGGAGATGGCCCGCATGCTGGGCGAGCTGGTCAAGACCGGTCCGGCGATCCAACTCTGAAGTAGCCTTCGCCTGCCTTGGACGAGGAGAGCCTGCGAGACACCCTCGCCCGGCTTCCCGCCGGCGTCGTCCTGGTAAGCACCCGCGGTCGCGACGGGTTTCGCGGCCTGACCGTGACCAGCTTCACCTCGGTCTCCCTCGACCCGCCGCTGGTCCTCGTCTGCCTGGACCGGCTCGCCGCCACGCGCGATGCGGTGGTTGAGCACGGCGCCTTCACCGCCAGCCTGCTCTCCCGCGGCCAGCAGTTCTTTGCCGATCGCTTCTCGGGCCAGGCGCCGGCGGCCGATCCGCGATGGCGCGAGGTGCCCCACCGGCTGGGCGAGAACGGGCTCCCGGTCATCGAGGGCGCGGTCGCCTGGCTCGAGTGCCGGGTCCATTCCAGCCAGGAAGCGGGCGACCACGACATCGTCGTCGGCGCCGTGACCGCGGTGGGGAGGGGAGGAGGCGAGCCGCTCGTCCACTGGGAGCGCGGCTATTGGAGTCTCAGCAAGGGTTGACCCTCTAGTAGGGCAGCTCGTCCTCCTCCATCCCGAAGTGGTGGCCGACCTCGTGCAGGATCGTCCGCCGAACCTCCTCGACCAACTCCTCCCAGGTCTCAGCCTGGGATTCGTGCTCGGCCTTGTAGATCGTCACCCTCTCGGGGAGCCACTCGCCGGCCTCAATCGCGGTCGCGCCCTCATAGAGCCCGAGCAACCCCTCCTTGGAGGTCGGCTCGATTACGAACTGGGTGTTCTCGAGGTAGGGCTGAAATGGCTCCGGGATCGAGTCGATGGCCGCCTCCACGGCCGCCTGGAAGCGGTCCATGCTCACCTTCATTTAGCTTCGCCTATGTTGGTCCTTTGCCGCGCCTGCGAGGATTCGAGGAGTACGGAATGGAGATCGTCAACCTCGGCCGCCACGGCCTCAAAGTCAGCCGGCTGTGCCTCGGGACGATGGTCTTCGGAGCCCAGTGCGACGAACCCGCCTCGGTCGCCGTCATGGATGCCGCCGCCGACCTCGGGTTCAACTTCTTCGACCTCGCCGACGTCTACCCGGTGCCGCCCGACCCGAAGACGGCAGGGACGACCGAGGAGATCGTGGGTCGCTGGCTGGAAGGCCGCCGCCAGGGCTTCGTCATCGCCACCAAGTTCAACGGCCCGATGGGGCCGGGCCCGAACGACCGCGGAGCGTCCCGCAAGCACATCGTCGAAGCCTGTGAGGCGTCGCTGCGCAGGCTCCAGACCGACCGCATCGACGTCTACTACATCCACCACTTCGACGACAGCTCGCCGCTCGACGAGACGATGGAAGCCTTCGATCGGCTCCACGCCGACGGCAAGATCCTCTACGTCGGGATCTCCAACTTCGCCGCCTGGCAGCTCGGCCTGGCCCAGGCGATCATCGCCGAGGGGAGGCTCGCGCCGATCGCCGCCCTCGAGCCTCGCTACAACCTGCTCTTCCGGCAGCCCGAGCGCGACCTGCTGCCGCTGGCCAACGCCCTCGGCATCGGCGTCATGCCCTACAACCCGCTGGGAGCCGGGATGCTGACCGGCAAGTACCGGCGGGGCTCCCAGCCGCCGCCCGAGTCCCGTTTCGGTTGGGGCGACTACGGCCAGATGTACCAGGGCCGCTACTGGTCGGACGAGATGTTCGAGGTCGTCGATGCGCTGGTCGAGGTCGCCCGTGAGGAGTCGGTGACGCCGGCACAGGCGGCCCTGGCGTGGATGCTGACCCGGGATTCGATCACCTCCCCGATCGTCGGCGCGAGCCGCCCGGACCAGCTCCAGGAGACCGTCAAGGCGCTCGATATCCGGCTGTCGGCGGGCGCCGTTGCAAAGCTTGACGAGGCGTCCAGCACCTTCCTCTGATGACTAAAGTTCGGGTGCCCCCGTAGCCCAACCTGGCAGAGGCAACCGACTTAAAATCGGTAAAGGTGCGGGTTCGACTCCCGCCGGGGGCACTCGTCCCGCCACACGCTGATCCGAAGGGTCCGATTCGGAAGAGATGAAGATCAAGGTCGATCCGGCGAGGCCAAGAACGGCCCCTACGCCAGGTTGACGCCGAACCAGGAAGCGGCCTTCCCGGTACTCCGGAACCAAGGCGGCATACCAGCCGGAAACAAAGCGGCACAGGCGCGGCTCGCTCCCGGAGTTCCGATCGGCCCGATTCAAGTGCAGGTCGACTGGTGGAACACCTCCAGCACAGCGACGGGGCCTGACCTTCGCGGCCTGGCGCAACGGGCGCTCCAGGCGGGCGGCGCCGGCCTCGCCCTGGATGCCGCCACTCAGATCCCCGCCGTTGACCAAAACCGGATAGCGCATGGTGCGGGTCAATGAGCAACCAACGCACCGGCGTCGAGAACGCCGAGGTCGTCGACCTCGTCCCGCACGACCCGGCCTCCGGCGAATGCGCCCTGCTGTACGACCCCGTCCAGACTCATCCATTCGTTCACTATCAGAGTTGGCATCCCGGCTTTACGCTACAGGCTGGAGTCCCCTTTTCCGAGCCTGAAACGTCATCGCCAGAGCCTTGACACTCACTTTTCCGACACTCAAGCTAGTCCGCGGGGTGACTATGGACAACCGCTCCGGGTGGACTTGGTCCGGTGACCCGCTCCGTCTGCCCCGAGTTCGCGGCGAGGAGCTGCCCACCGTGACCGGTGACCGCATGCCGGGCGCCAAGTTCTGCTCCGGCTGCGGGTCAATCCTCGAGGGCTCCTCGCTTGTAACGAGGGGTTTCTGGGCCTACTGCAGCATCGAGTGCGCGATCCGAACCGAACGCGAAGACCAGCGAAGCTAGTGGGTAGCCGCTAGTAATCGTCCTCGGAGGGCGAGCCGAGGCCGCCGGCGCCGACCAGCTGGCCCTTGTAGAGCCTGGATCCGCCCTCGGCGGACTTCCTTGCCCAATCCTCGTTCTCGATCAGGCGGAAGCCCCACTCGGGGTTCGCCGCGTTCCGGCGGCGAGCGTCCTCGCGAGCCTTGGTCATCAGCCGGATGCCCTCCAGGCCCGGCAGCCGGCCCATCTTCTCGTCGATCGTCTCGACGTCGCGGAGCCCGGCATCGTCGTTGAAGAGGTAGAGCGAGATGGCGTCGACCTCCTCCTGGTTCTTGAGGCCCTGGCCGACGACCTGCCAGAAGAGCCTCATGCCGATCCGGCCAACCTTCTGGGCGCGCGGGTTGTCGGTCATCCACTCCTTGGCGGAGTTGTAGTAGAAGGCGAAATGGCGCCGCTCATCCTTCTGGATCCGGCCGAGGAGGTCCTTTAGGACGGGGTGCTCGCAGTTGCGGGCGAGCGCGCCGTAGGCGGTCGCCGTGCTCAGCTCGTTGCAGGCCCCGATGGAGAGATAGAGGGCGGCGAAGTCGTCCAGGGCCCAGGACGCCAGCATGGTGGAGAGGATCGACAGGCTGTTGGAGACTCCCATGTCGGATCGCAGGTTGCGGATCCGGGTGTCGTTCTCGAGTGGGATCCCGTACTCGACGAGGAAGCGGGACAGGTTCTCGCCGTGCCACAGCTCCTCGTACGCCCAGAGGCTGAGGAAGGTCGTTATGACGGGGTTCATGCAGGCGCGCGTCACAAGGAGGTGCGACAGGTAGAGCGGGACGTGGTTCTCGACGTCCATCGCGTAGTGCAGGAAGAACAGGTCCCCCTTGCTCAACGGGTAGTCCCGGATCCGATCCCACTGGACACCCGTGGTGTCCAGCTTTCGTGACTCTTCCTTGTAGCGATCGATGCTGAAGCTCATGTGCCTGCGGCGACCCTCCCCATAAGAAGCTAGGTGGCGAAGAATACCGCTTCCTGGTCCGACGGGGCAGGAGTCGGGTGGGGAAGGCTAGAATCCAAGCCAATGCCCGATCGGAAGTCGGAGTACGACCCGGAGGAGCTTCCGGTGATCGAGCCTGACGAGGATCCCGAGTACGAACCCGAGGACATCCCCGCCGCGCCGACCACGCTCGTAACCGGGCCCTCGCACGCCAACGGCCTCGGCGATCGCGAATACGAGTACCGCAGCGAGGTGCTCAGCCTGGAAGAGGTCCGCGACGGCAAGACGCTTCCCGACAGGCTCGCCGGCGCCTCCAGCGACGGCTGGCACTACGTCGACGTCCTCGACGCTGGTGACAGCCGCGTCGTCCTCTTCCGCAAAGTCAAGAAGACGGAGCGGGAGCGCCGAAGCGTTGGATTCGCGCCCCCGGGGCGGTCCTGACTCAGGTCCGCATGCCCGACGCACCGGCGCCGACGCAGGCGCGCAAGCGCGTCCTGATCGTGGAGGACGAGTCGGCCATCCGCAACGTCGTCACCGAGATCCTCCGCCGCGACGGATTCGAGGTCATCGAGGCGTCCGCCGGCCAAGTCGGCATCCGGACCGCGGTCTCCCGCGAGCCCGACATCATCCTGCTCGACTGGGTGCTTCCGGACATCTCCGGGCTCGACGTCTGCCGCGAGATCCGCAGGCAGGGCGTTCTCTGCCCGGTGCTGATGCTGACCGGGCGTTCCTCCAAGGTCGACATGGTCGTCGGCCTGGAGGTCGGCGCCGACGACTACATAAC
>JALZAP010000179.1 GCA_030948245.1 Candidatus Dormiibacterota bacterium
CTGGCCCGGGTAGCTGAGCTCGCTCTCGATCCGCTTGGCGATGTCCCGCGCCATCAATTGGGCGGAAGCATCGTCGATCTGGGTCGGCTTGACGACGATCCGGACCTCGCGTCCGGCCTGGATGGCGTAGGACTGCTGGACTCCCTTGAACGAGTTGGCGATCTCCTCCAGCTTCTCCAGCCGCTTGATGTAGGCCTCGAGTGTCTCCCTCCGGGCTCCCGGCCGCGCGGCCGAGATCGCGTCCGCGGCGATCAGCAGGAGGGCCTCGACGGTCTGCGGCTCCTCGTCGTAGTGGTGGGCCCGGACCGCATGGACCACCGGCGCGGGAAGCCCGTGCCGCTGGATGAGGTCCGCCCCGATTACCGCGTGCGACCCCTCGACCTCGTGGTCGATGGCCTTGCCGATGTCGTGGAGGAGGCCCGACAGCTTGGCGATCCGGACGTCGGCGCCGACCTCGGCGGCCATCATGGCTGCCAGGTGGGCGACCTCCTTCGAGTGGTTGAGGACCTGCTGTCCGTACGAGGTGCGGAAGCGGAGGATCCCGAGATGGCGGACCACCTCCGGGTGTAGTCCCTGGAGCCCGACGTCGAGGACGGCGGCCTCCCCCTCTTCCTTGACCCGCTGGGCAACTTCCAGGCGAGCCTTGGCGACGGTCTCCTCGATCCGGGCCGGATGGATCCGGCCGTCGACGATGAGCTTGTTGAGCGTGACCCGCGCCACCTCCCGGCGGACGGGGTCGAAGCCGCTGATGATGACAGCCTCCGGCGTGTCGTCCACGATTATGTCGATGCCGGTGGCCTGCTGAAGGGCCCGGATGTTGCGACCCTCCCGGCCGATGATCCTGCCCTTCATGTCTTCCGACGGCAGAGGAAGGACGGAGACCGAGGTCTCCGCGGTCTGGTCGGCGGCGATCCGCTGGATCGCCTCGGTGACGATTGCTCGCGCTCGCTTCTCGCTCTCGTCGCGCGATGCAAGCTCGGCTTCGCGGACCTTGCGGGCCGACTCGTTGCGGAGCTCCTGTTCGAGCTCGCTCATGAGGATGGCCGCAGCCTCCGTGCGCGTCATGTTGGCAACCCTTTCCAGCTCCACCAGGCGCTGCTTCAGGGCCTCGTCGAGCTGCGTTCGGAGGTCGTCGAGGTGCTTTTCGCGCTCTCCCAGTCCTGTCTCGCGGCGGCCGAGCTCATCAGCCTTGCGATCGAGGTTTTCCTCCTTCTGGAGAAGCCGCTTTTCCAGCTGGAGCGCCTGGGACTTGGTCTCTCGCGCTTCCTTCTCGGCCTCGGTCCGGACCTGGACGGCCTCCTCTTTTGCTTCGAGCAGGCGCTCCTTCAAAGAAGCTTCCACATCGGACTGGATCTGCGCTCGCAGCGCAGCCTCGTCGATCACCGGGGTGGCGGGCGCGCGGTTTCGAGTGACGAAGTAGACGACTGCCGCCCCGATCGCGAGTCCAAGGACCGCGGTGACGGCGGCAACAAGTACAACGGTATCCATGTTGTTGTTTCACCTCAGGTATTCGCTTGTAAAGGTGCTTGGCTACCCCGCGACCTGGCCGGACACGGGGCTGGCAGACACTTGGGATGCGGCTCGGCCAGGCCGAACCGTAAGAAGCGAATTCTAGCCCCAGGCCGGATCTTCGGCGTATAACGGATTGCGGCTACCCGCTGTAGCCAAGCGGCGAGCTGTCGCCAGGCTCGCTTAACAGCCGAGAGCTCGGCGACAGGCCTCCCGGACCACCCCGGGCCCGTATCCGCGCCGGGCCAGGCGCGGGCCGGCGATCTCGAGCAGCGATCGCAGCGAGCCGGGTTCGGCGCGCGGAAGCCACCGGCGCGCGAAGGTGGCGGCGGCTGCGATCTCGATTTCGGGGTCGAGGGCGGCCACCGCCGCCTGTGCCACCGAGCGCCCCACGCCCCTGCTGGCGAGCTCGGCCGCGATCGCGGCGCCGCCCCTTCCACGGCTGCGGTGGCTCACCAGCTGCCGGGCAAACTCCGAATCATCCAGGTAGCCCTGCTCCGTCAGCCGAGCCAGGACCGAGCCGACTGTGTCCGCGTCGAACCCACGCCGCCCGAGCTTGCGGCCCAGCTCGACGGCCGAGTGGGCACGCAGGCCGAGCAGCCGGACGGCCGCGTCGTAGGCCTGTCCCGGGTCGGGCGCCTCCTTAGGCTTCGACGGGCGCGTCCTCTGCCTCCGCGGGCGCGGGTGCCGTCCCATTGGCCGAGCCGGCCACAGCGCGCGGCTTGGGCATCGCGTCGGCCGCCTTGATCGCCGCCTTGGCGCGGACCGACTTCTCGATCTCGACGCACAGCGTTGGATTCTCGCGGAGGAAGTTGCGAACATGCTCTCGACCCTGGCCGAGGCGCATCTCGCCGTAGGACATCCAGGTGCCGCTCTTCTCGATGATCCCGTACTCGACGGCGCCGTCGATAAGAGCTCCCTCGCGAGAGATCCCATCGGCCAGGATGTCGAACTCGGCGGACCGGAAAGGCGGCGCCACCTTGTTCTTGACGACCTTTACCTTGACCCGGGCGCCGATCGAGTCGAGACCATTCTTGATGACCTCGACCTTGCGGATGTCGAGCCGGATGGAGGCGTAGAACTTGAGCGCTCGGCCTCCGGGCTGGGTCTCCGGGTTGCCGAACATGATCCCGACCTTCTCGCGGAGCTGGTTGAGGAAGATCACGGCGCAGTTCGACTTGGAGATCGCCGCGGTGAGCTTGCGCATCGCCTGCGACATGAGGCGGGCCTGCAGCCCGACGTGGGAGTCGCCCATCTCGCCTTCGATCTCGGCCTTCGGCACCAGGGCCGCGACCGAGTCGATGACGATGACGTCGACGGCGCCCGAGCGGACCAGGACCTCGACGATCTCCAGCGCCTGCTCGCCGGTGTCGGGTTGGCTGACCAGGAGGTCGTCGATCTTGACTCCGATGCGGGAGGCGTAGATCGGGTCGAGGGCGTGCTCGGCGTCGACGAAGGCGGCGACCCCGCCCTGTTTCTGCGACTCGGCGATTATGTGCAGCGCCAGCGTCGTCTTGCCGGCCGACTCGGGACCATAGATCTCGATGATCCGGCCCTTGGGGATGCCCCCCACACCGAGTGCCAGGTCGAGCGGCAGCGCCCCGGTCGGGATGGACTGGATCTCACGCTGCGGACCAGCTTCCCCAAGTCGCATGATGGCCCCCTCGCCGTAGCTGCGCTTGATGGTCGCCAGCGCGGTACCGAGTGCTTTGTCTTTGCTTTCCAATCGAATCCCTCCTAACAGGCTGGGGCCAGTCTTCTACGTTGCGGCGACGTGGGCAAGTTGCGCTGTAAAGACACCGCGGCCGGTTGAGAAGGGCCGTGGTCAATGTTACGAACAAGTGTTCGTGATGTCAAGTCTTGGCGTCCACCTCGGCGAATGAGTCGAGGACCAGTTTGAGCGCTGCCTCCACGCTGAGCCGCCGGTTCTCCCAGCGGTCGCCTTTCCAATTGAACTGTTTCACCAATACCAGGTCGGGGCCGGCGAGGCCGATGAAGGTCAGGCCGACCGGTTTGTCGGTCCCGTCCGCGGCGGGCCCGGCGATCCCGGTGATGGAGAGCGCAAGGTCGGTGCCGAGCCGTTCGCGGGCGCCCTGGGCCATGGCGATCGCCACCTCCGCGCTGACGGCGCCCTTGGCCGCGAGGACGTCCTCGGGGACGCCCAGCAGCTCGTGCTTCATCCGGTTGGTGTAGGGAACCACTCCGCCGCTGAAGAAGGCCGAGCTGCCCGGCAGGTCGGTTATCGCGGCCGCCAGCAGCCCGCCCGTGCAGGACTCGGCGGTCGCCAGCGTCTGGC
The DNA here is from genome assembly GCA_030948245.1 of Candidatus Dormiibacterota bacterium. Lineage (GTDB taxonomy): Bacteria > Chloroflexota > Dormibacteria > Dormibacterales > Dormibacteraceae > UBA6019. Next base: position 3,806 of record JALZAP010000179.1, read on the forward strand.
CGCTCTCGCCCAGCCGCGCCGCCAGCCGGCGCACCAGGGGATCGATGGATTCAGCAACGGGCGCGCCACCCCGCAGCGGCAGCGGCCGGATCGCCGGCCGGCGGGGCGGCAGCGCCAGCACGTAGCGGAACTTCCAGAGGTAGTCGAGCCCGCTGTAGACGGTTATCAGCACTGCCGCCGCGACCAGAAACAGGGCATACGGCTCCAGCCAGCCGTAGGGGCGGGTCAGGATCACCAGGGTGACCGCCGCAACCTGGCTGACGGTCTTGCTCTTGCCCCACCAGCTGGCCGCGATCACCCGGCCCTGGCCGAGGCCCACCGAACGGAGGAGGGTGATCAGCAGCTCGCGGCTGAAGATCACGACAACCACCCAGGCGGGCAGCATCGCCTCCTGGACCAGGGTCACCAGCACGGCGAGGATGAACAGCTTGTCGGCCAGCGGGTCGAGGAACTTGCCCAGCTCGGTGACGCTGCCGAAGCGCCGTGCGATCAGGCCGTCGACGGTGTCGGTGGCCGAGAAGGCCAGGAAAAGTAGGGCCGCCCACTGGTCGTGGCCGGGGAAGCGGGCGACCAGCAGCAGGACCAGGACCGGGATCCCGATCAGCCTGCTCAGTGTCAGCAGATTGGGGAGGTTCAGGGGCTGCTGTACTCGTGGGTGATGACGCCGTTGCCCATCGGGCCGAGGTCGCGCCCGTCCAAGTTGATCAGCGTAGCAACCCCCTTGCCGGTGCTCACCTTCACCTTCAGGCCGTGGAAAGTAAGGCTGGTCCCCGCCTCCATGATCTTGCCGGCGTCGGCGAACTGCGCCTTGCCATCGAC
>JALZAP010000180.1 GCA_030948245.1 Candidatus Dormiibacterota bacterium
CGTCGACGTCGCGCGATTCCTTGATCGGCTTGCCGCCGTTCATCGTCTCCACGACAGCCAGCTCGCGGGTGCGCTCCTGGATGATCCGGGAGATTCGGAGGATGTAACGAGCGCGGCGCACCGGGTTCAGCCGGGCCCACGACTCCTGCGCCTTCGCCGCCGCCTCGACGGCGCGGTTGACGTCCGCCTCGAGCGCCTCCGCGACCTGGGCGAGGGTGTCCTCAGTGGCCGGGTTGATGGTCGGAAACCACTTGCCCGACTTCGGCTCCACAAACTTGCCCCCGATGAAAAGCCCGTAGCGGTCGGCGATCTGGACGTGGTCGGTCGCCTCGGGCGCAGGCTGGTATTCGAAGCCTCGGGTGGCGATCGCGCTCTCGCGCCGCTTGGTGAGGGCCATCAGGTCACCTTAATCGAGGGTGAAGTAGTCGCCCGACTGATAGGCGCCCGACTTCTCTCTGGCGAGCTGCATCAGGCAGTCGTTGAGGAGGCTGGAGGCGCCGATCCGGAACCGCTCCGGCGTCATCCAGTCGGATCCGAGGGTCTCGTGGAGGATGACCAGGTAGTGGATTGCCTGCTTCGCCGTGCGGATCCCGCCGGCGGGTTTTAGTCCGACCGTGCGGCCGGTCTCCCGGTGGAAGTCGCGGATCGCCTCCATCATCACCAGCGCCACCGGCGGGGTGGCGGCTGGGTTGATCTTGCCGGTCGAGGTCTTGATGAAGTCGGCGCCGGCCGCCATCGCCAGCACCGACGCCCGCCGGACGTTGTCGTAGGTGCCCAGCTCGCCGGTCTCCAGGATCACCTTCAGGAGGGCCGACCCGGCCGCCTCCTTGCCGGCGACGATCTCGTCGAAGACCTTCTGGTAGTCGCCGCTCAGGAAGGCGCCCCGATCGATGACCATGTCGATCTCATCAGCCCCCGCGGCGACCGCCTCGCGTGTCTCGGCCAGCTTTACGTCGAGGAAGCTCTGGCCGGAGGGAAAGGCGGTGGCGACGCTCGCCACCCGGACGTCACTGCCTCGCAGGTGCTCCACGGCCGGCCGGATCATGGAGGGGTAGACGCAGATCGAGGCCACGCTGGGGATCATCGGGTCGGCCGGGTCGGGCCGGATCCCCTTCGCGCAGAGCGCCGCCACCTTCCCCGCAGTGTCGGCGCCCTCCAGGGTGGTCAGGTCCATCATCCGGATCGCCAGCTCGAGCGCCCAGACCTTGGAGGCCTTCTTGATCGAGCGTTTGCCGAGCGAGGCGGCGCGTTCCTCGACGCCGACCTGGTCGACCGTGCGGACACCTCCCATCAGGGATCCAAGGTGCACCAGCGAGGTGACAGCAGCCATCGCGAGCCGAGATTACTCCCCCGGCACAGCGAACTCGCGGAGGGCTGTTACCGGCGAACGGTTTGGAAGCAGTCGGCGCAGTAGACGGGCCGGCTCCCCGTCGGCAGGAACGGCACCTGGGCCGGCTTGCCGCAGTTGGAGCAGATCACGTCGTGGAGCTCCCGCGGACCTCGCTCGCGACCTCCGTCGCCGGTCCGCCGCGCCTGGCGGCAGTCGTAGCAGCGGCGGGGTTCGTTCATCAGGCCGCGCTGGGAGTAGAACTCCTGCTCGCCGGCCGTGAACGTGAATTCCTTGCCGCAGTCGCGACAGGTCAGCAACTTGTCCGTAAAGCTCACGTCCGAGCCCTCCTAGAGATAGGTTCCTTGTCGCTTGCGGGAGGGGTGGGACGGGTCCGGGAATAGGTTCCGCTTGCGGCGCCGCGGCAAATATAGACGCAAGTTCCGCAAAAAAACCAAACGAGTATTCGGGATCGATATCCTCAATTGATGCGCCAGAGCCTCGCCGCAGGTGCTCGCAACGCGGTTCGAGTCTGCCTCAACGTCGGCCCCACCGACCGCGTCGCCGTGATCAGGGACAGGCCCTGTCTTGAGATTGCGGAGGCCATCGAGGAGGAGGCCCGGGCCAGTGGAGCGGAGCTCCGCTCCTGGACGATGGAGGACCACGTCCGCCGGCCCGCCACGGAGTTCCCACGCTCGATCGCCGATGGGATCCTCAGGTTCCGGCCGACCGCCTCCTACTTCATCGGCGGCGGCCAGAAGGGTGAGCTGGCCTTCCGGCAGCCGATGCTGCAGCTGCTCACCAATGAGCTGGGCTGCCGCCACGGCCACATGATCGGTATCAGCGACGAGCTGATGACGGACGGCATGGCGGGCGACTACGAAGAGATCTACCGGATAACCCAGCAAGTTTGGAACGTGGCCAAGATGGCGTCCCGGATCGATGTCACCACCCGCAACGGAACGGAGCTGAGCGCCACCTTCGGCAAGGACCGGCGATGGATCCCCTGCGACGGGCGCTACTGGGAGCAGAACCGCTGGGGCAACTTGCCCGAGGGCGAGACATTCACGGCACCTCTTTCGGTCGACGGCGTCATCGCCGCCGAGGAGATGGGGGACTGGTTCACAGCCAAGTACGGGCTTTTCGCCAAGCCGGTCCTGATGCGGGTGAAGGCGGGCCGGCTGGTCTCCTTCGAGACCGAGGACGACCAGGTGAAGACCGACATCGACGGATACATGGCCCAGCACCGGGATTCGAACCGGGTCGGGGAGTTCGCGATCGGCACCAACGTCGGCCTGACCAAGATCGTGGGCAACTTCCTCCAGGACGAGAAGTTCCCCGGTGTCCACATCGCCTTCGGCGACCCGTATGGCCGCGAAACGGGAGCGGACTGGGAATGCCCGTCCCATGTGGACGTCCTCGCGTCACACGCGACGGTGACGGTGGACGGCCGCCGGATCATGGAAGACGGCCGCTTCTCGATCTAGCACCGTTTCCCCCTCCCACCCTGTACGGCAGCGCAGCGACCCAGCAACCGCCCTCCGGCGCTAGGCGATTGCTTCTTCTGCTTCGGGGACCGGAGACTCCTCCCCGATGGTCGCGCCCGGCTGCTTTCGCGCAGCGAGCAGCGGGACGTTGGGCATGAAGAGCGTGGCGACCAGCGTGATCAGCACCGCCACCAGGGCGATCAGGAAGATCTCGTGCATTGTCACCGCCAGCCCTGCCTTGACAGCGAGGATCGCCTGGTCGAACGAGGGCTGCAGCGCGGCCGGAAGGTGCGCGCGCGCGGCGGCGAGCGCGGCGGTGTCGAAGAGCTTCTGGGCTCCCCCGGCGCCGCTCGGCAGCGGGAAGTTGCTGGTGAACGCCGCCGGCAGATGGGCGGCATCGATCTGCGCCTTGATGTTGACCGCCATCCGGTTGGCGAGAATCGACCCGAGGATGGCCGTCGCGATCGTGCCGCCGATGTTGCGGAAGAACTGGATGTTGCTCGACACGACTCCCAGGTACCGCTTGTCGACCGCGCTCTGCACGGCGTTCAGGTAAAGCGGGAAGGTGAGGCCGAGGCCGGCGCCGACGATTACCAGCGAGGCGGTGACCTCGAACTGGGTCGAGTGGATGCTGACCAGCGAGAGCAGGTAGACGCCCACCGCCATGACGGCGGCGCCGACGGTCCCCAGGTACTTGTATTGCTTGATCCGGACCATCAGCTGGCCGCTCACGATGCTGGCCCCGATCAGCCCGAACATCATCGGGGTGATCAGAGTCCCCGAGTTGGTGGCGCTGACCCCGAGGACGCCCTGGAAGATCAGCGGCACGAAGATGAGCGCGCCGAACATCCCGAACCCGGACAGCATGACCACGATCACCGAGACCGTGAAAGCCTGGTTCTTGAACAGGCTCAGGGGCACGATGGGCTCCTTCTCGAAGTGCTCGACGACCACGAAGGCGACCAGCAGGACGACACCGCCGATCAGTGGCAGGAGGGTCTGCCAGGTGGTCCAGCCGTAAGTGCTTGTGTTGGAGAGCGCGACCAGGATCGGAACCAGGCCCGCGATCAGCAGGAAGGCCCCGGCGAAGTCGATGTCCCGCCAGGTGGCCTTGCTCCGGACGTAAGGGAGGAAGGCGAAGAGCAGGGCCATGCCGAGGATGCCGACCGGGATGTTGACGTAAAAGACCCAGCGCCAGCTCCAGTTGTCGGTGATGAAGCCGCCGGCTGCCGGTCCGATGACCGATGCCAGGCCGAAGACGCCGCCGAACACGCCCTGCATCCGGGCCCGCGTCTTGGGGTCGAAGATGTCGGCGAGGACGGTGAAGACGGAGGCGAAGAGCACGCCGCCGAAGAGGCCCTGAGCGGCTCGGAAGACGATCAGCTCGCTCATGTTCTGGCTGTAACCGCAGAGCCAGCTCATGGCCATGAAGCCGGCCATCCCGATGAGGATGAAAGGCTTGCGCCCGAAGAGGTCGCCGAGCTTGCCTGCGATTGGGACCGTCACCGTCGAGGTCACCAGGTACGCCGTGGTTACCCAGGCGTATTTGTCGAAGCCGTTGAGATCGGCGATTATCCGCGGCATCGCGGTGCCCACGATGGTCTGGTCGAGGGCGGCCAGGAGCAGCGCCAGCATGACGCCGGCGGTCACCAGGATCAGTCGATTGCGGGGCATCTCGGCGGCGGTCATACCTTCTCCATCTCCCTGTTTGCGGAATTTGCAGATCTTGCGTTCATGTTCCGGACCACCTTCAGGCAGAGGTGCCGAAGATCCTTCAGCTCCTCGTCGGTGAACCCGACGAC
>JALZAP010000181.1 GCA_030948245.1 Candidatus Dormiibacterota bacterium
GATGATCTCGTCGCCGACGGCGATCGCGTAGGGGATCTCGATCGGCGCGCCCATCAGGAGCGCCATCCGCTCGGTTATCGTCGACTTGCCGTTGCCGGGTGCTCCGAAGATGAAGAGCGACGAGCGGGACACCATCGCGCCGCCGATGCAGTCGATTACGTGCTGCTCAAGCTCGAGCTGGCCGAGTGCCTCCTTGAGCTTGGCGTCGGTGATCTTGGCCTTCTCGACCACCTGGGACTTGACCAGGTCGATGTAGTCCTCGTAGTTGACCGGGCAGGGGCCGAGGTAGCGGGTCTGCACGGAGGACATCTCCGCCGCCCGCGCCCGGCCGGCCGAGCTGCATTCGTAGGCGGTGCGCTGGTCGATCGAGAGTCCCTCGAGCCCGGGCTCCTGGGAGAAGCCGGGTGAAGTCGTCATCTGCGCCTTGTCGTATTCCTGGATCAGCGGCTTGAATGTCTCGAAGGGGAGGCCGAGCCTCCTTTCGAGCGCGGCGCCGCTCATCCGGTCCGAAAAGGCAAGGGTCCTGAGGACGAGGCTCGCCACCAGGTCACGCTTCAAATTCAGGTCTTCGAGGGTTTTTGGCTTGTTAAGTGTTCCGGCCTGCATGGCACCGGAACTATAACGCCCATACCTCGCCTTTTGATCTGGAGCGGAGATGGGCCCGCCAAGCGCCTAAAATCCGCGCGGACCGATTTTCAAACAGTGCCCGAGTACGTAGCCCTCGACCTCGAAACAACCGGCCTCGACCCCCACCACGACCGTGTCATCGAGGTCGGGGCGGTTGCCTTCACGCCTGAGCGCGTCCTCGACCGGCTCGAGCGCCTCGTCGACCCCGGCCGCTCGGTGCCCGAGGCCGTGCTCCGGCTGACCGGCATCCGGGTCGCCGAGCTGCGCCAGGCGGGCGCCCAGGGACCCGCCCTGGCCGGCCTCAGCGAACTGCTCCGCGGCCGCGAGCCGGTCGGCCATGGCGCCGGCATGGACATCGAATTCCTGATCGCCGCCGCGGTCTGGCCGGCAGGTACGGAGATCCTCGACACCCTGGACCTGGCCCGCATCCTGCTGCCCGCCTCGCCCAGCCACAGCTTGCAGGCCCTCTCTCTCGAACTCGGCCTCGAGCAGCCGAGGCCTCACCGTGCGCTCGACGACGCCGACGCCACCCGGCAGCTGCTTCTCCGCCTCCGCGAGGTCGCCGGCGGCCTCGATGAGTCGCTCAAGGAGTTGATGCTGGCCCTGGTCGCCCCCTACGGCTGGCCGATCGCGCGCTTCTTCGCCGAAGCGCTCACCGCCCCGACCGCCGTCGAGCAACGCCCCCGCCGCGGGCCGCGTGCCCGTCTCGCCACCCCAAGGGAGCCGGTCGAGTGGGACCCGGATGGAATGGCCGGCATGCTCCTGCCCGAAGGACCGCTGGCCGCCGCCTTCCCCGAATACGAACATCGCGAGTCGCAGCTCCAGATGCTGCTCGCCGTCGCCCAGATCCTGGAGCGGGGCGGCCGGCTGGTGGTCGAGGCCGGCACCGGGACGGGTAAGAGCATCGCCTACCTCATTCCCGCCCTCGGCCGCGCGCTGGCGCAGGGCGAGAAGGTGATCGTCTCGACGGCGACCCACACCCTCCAGGAGCAGCTCCTGACCAAGGACCTCCCCTTCCTCAAGGAGTGGCTGCCCTGGGACTTCGACGCGGTCCTGCTCAAGGGCCGCTCCAACTACATCTCTCTGCGCCGCTGGCGCCGCTACCTGGCCGAGCCGTGCCACGACTCGGAGGAGCTCCGCTTCAAGCTCAAGGTGCTCGCCTGGCTTAACGAGACGGACAGCGGCGACCGCTCCGAGCTCCGCCTGCACGGCAAGGAGGAGGTCTTCTGGACGCGGGTCGCCTCTGATCCGATGGACTGCGTCGGCTATTTCTGCACGGCCGAGGACTGCTACGTCCACCGGGTTCGGGCCGAAGCCGAGCGGGCAGACCTCGTCATCGTCAACCACGCCCTTCTGCTCGCTGACGCCGAGCAGGGAGGTGGGGTGCTGCCGGAGTTCCAGCACCTCATCGTCGACGAGGCCCACCACCTCGAGGACGCCGCGACCCAGGGCCTCAGGAAGGAAGCTGACGGCCAGGCAGTGGTGGCGCTGCTCGAGCGCCTCGGCGTCCTGATCAAGACCGTCGCCGCCCAGCCCCGGCTGGGTGCGGGTGAGGAGCTGGCCGGCGCGGCCGCGAGCGCGGAGGACGCCCGCCGCCGGGTCGCCGCCTTCTTCGAGTTCGCAGCCGAGCTCGTTCGCGGCCTGCTCCCCGACGCCGGGAGGCGCGACGAGGCCGTCCGGCTCGGGCCGGCAGTCCGCCACGCTCCCGGCTGGCAGCGGCTTGCCGACCTCGCGGCCGATGCGACGACCTCGCTCGCCGGGCTCGACGCGACCCTCCGGCGCGCCGGCGCCGGATCCCGCGACTGGCTGGGCGGAGATGAGCCCGACGCCGAGCTGCGGGAGCTGGAGCTGAACCGGAGCCGGGTGGCCGAGGCGGGCGTGCTCCTCCGTGAGGCCATCCTCGAGCCACACGGCAACCAGGTCTACTGGTTCAGCCAGATCTCACGCTCGGCCGACGCGGTCCTCCGCTCAGCGCCGATCAACGTCGGCGGGCTCCTCCGCGAGAAGGTCTTCGACCCCCGGGACACGGTCATCTTCACCTCCGCCTCGCTGGCGGTGGGCGGCAGCTTCGACTACTTCCGGCAGCGGGTCGGCCTCGACCGCGAACCGGAGATGCTGATCCTCGCCTCTCCCTTCGACTACCTGAACCAGGCCCTGGTCTGCCTTCCGACGGGCCTGCCCGACCCGCAGTCGGAGGACTTCGACGAGGCGGTGGTACAGGTCGTCGCCGACATCGCCCGGCGGATCGGCGGCCGCACGCTGGCGCTGTTCACCTCTCACCGGCAGCTGCGCGACACCTACTTCGCCCTCAAGCAGCGCCACGACCTCGACGACATCCTGATCCTCGGCCAGGGCCTCGACGGGCAGCGCCGGCAGGTCCTCAGGACCTTCCAGGAGAGCGACCGCGCGCTTCTCCTGGGAACGGCCAGCTTCTGGGAGGGCATCGACATTCCGGGCGACCGCCTTTCCTGCGTGGTCATGGTCCGGCTTCCCTTCCCGGTGCCCACCGAGCCGGTCTTCGCCGCGCGCGCCGAACAGGTGGCTGACTCCTTTTCTCAATACGCGCTGCCGATGGCGGCGCTCAAGCTGAAGCAGGGCTTCGGCCGCCTGATCCGCCGCAACAGCGACCGCGGCGCGGTCGTCATCCTCGACAACCGGATCTCCAGCCGTGACTACGGCCGGGCGTTCATCGAGGTGCTGCCACGCGCGGCGATGTACACAGGGTCGGTGCGGGGCGTGGGAGAGAGGATCGCGGCCTGGCTGGCTGAGCCCGCCGCCACGACCGGTTGAGCACCCTCTACGTGGTGGGAACGCCGATCGGCAATCTCGAAGACCTGACGGCGCGGGCAGCGCGAGTGCTGGGAGAGGTTTCGGCGATCGCCGCGGAGGACACCCGGGTGACCGCACGCCTGCTGGCTCGGATCGGGGTCCGCAAGCCGATGCTCAGCTACCGGGCGCCGGTCGAGCGGCGCGGGTTGCCGGCCGTTCTGCGAGCCCTCCAGGAGGGCGATGTCGCGCTGGTGACCGACGCCGGCACGCCGGGCGTCAACGATCCCGGCCAGCGGCTGGTGGCGGCCGCGGTCGAGGCCGGTCATGGCGTGGTGCCGATACCCGGCCCGAGCGCGGTCGCGGCGGCCATCTCGATCAGCGGCTTCACGGGTGAGGGGTACCTCTTCCTGGGGTACCTGCCCCGCAAGCCGGGCGAGCTCCGCCGCCTTTTTCAGTCGCTGGCCACGGAGGCCCGGCCGGCGGTTGCCTTCGACTCGCCCCACCGGGTCCTGAAGTCGCTGGCGGCGCTGGCCGAGGTTCTGCCCGACCGCCGGCTGATGGTGGGACGGGAGCTGACCAAGCTCCACGAGCAGGTCGTCCGAGGCACGCCTCGCGAGGCACTCGAAGCGCTGGCCTCGAACGCCAAGGGCGAGTTCACGCTCGTGATCGCTGGATGCCCTTCGTAGACACCCACCTCCACCTCGAGGAGTTGGCTGACCCGGAGGCCGCGGTGGAGGAGGCTGTGGCGGCCGGCGTCACCCGGCTGATAACGGTGGGCACTGACCAAGCGACGAGCCGCGGCGCGATCGAAATCGCCACTCGCCTGGAGCCGGTCTTCGCGGCGGCCGGCCACCACCCGGGCAACAGCTCCGACCCTGACCTGCCGGCGTTTCGGGAGCTGCTCGCGCATCCTCGGGTGGTCGCGGTCGGCGAGATCGGGTTGGACGGCAGCGCCGACCAGGACTACGCCCAGATGGAGCGCCAGCTGGCCTGGTTCGGGTCGCAGTGCGACCTGGCCCTGGAGTTCGGTCTGCCGGTGTCGGTGCACGTCCGCGACGCGGCCGATCTCGCCTACCGGGTGCTCCGCGCGCGCCCAGGCCTGACCGGAGTGATGCACTACTTCTCGCTCGACCAGGAGTGGGCCGAGCGCTTCCTCGACCTCGGCTTCCACCTCTCCTTCGCGGGGCTGGTGACCCGCGCGACGAGAGCCGCTCTGCG
>JALZAP010000182.1 GCA_030948245.1 Candidatus Dormiibacterota bacterium
GGGGGGCGCGGTGGTTGCCGCCCAGGGCCGCGTCCTGGCCGAGTTCCGGGCCGAGCTGGCGGGCGTGCTGAGCCTCGCTCCCGCGGCCGAGGTGGTGTCCCGGGTGACGGCGGTGAACGGCGCGCTGACGGCGCTCGGCTGCGGCTGGCCCAACCCGCTCCTCACGATCGAGGCACTGACAACGGGGGTGATTCCGCACCTGCGGCTCTGGGCGGAGGGCTACGTTCGGCTTCGTGATGGCGCCCGGCTGGGCCTGAATTGGACATGACCCGCCGTACCGGACCCGGCTAGCGCCGCTCGAGGGCCAGCCGCACCCCGAGCCCGATCAGGGCTGCCCCCGTCACCCGGTTCAGCCAGGCCCTGATCCGGGTCCCGAACCGGCTTCGGCCGGCGCGGCTGACCAGGTGGCCGTATGCGGCCAGCCAGGGAAGCAGGATCGCTTCGTAGGCCGCCAGCATCAGGAACAGCCGGAGCGGGCTGTCGCCCGGCTGGATGAACTGGGGCATCAGGGTCACGAAGATCGCGGCCGCCTTCGGATTGAGAAGGTTACCGAGCAATCCTTGCCGGAGGGCGGACCCATCCGACATCGCCGGGCGGCTGACGACCCCCGCTTCGGCGACCCCGGCCCGCGAGAGGGCGAACAGGCTGCGCAGCCCGAGGTAGGCGAGGTAGGCTCCGCCGGCGAATTTGAAGATCGTAAAGGCCGTCGCCGAGGTCTGGATCAGCGCCGCGACGCCGAGCAGTGACGCCGCCGCCCAGACCAGGCTGCCGGCGCCGATCCCGAACGCGGTCACCGTCGCGGCGCGAGCGCCGGACCCGAGGGCGTTGCGGATCACCAGCGCGGTGTCCGGTCCGGGCGTGACGATCAGCAGCGCGAAGACGACGACGTAAGCCAGGAAACGCCCGTCGAGGAGGCCGTCCACGCCTGATCGCTACCTGCTGCGGGGGAGCCCCAGCACGCGCTCGGCGATTATGTTGCGGAGCACCTCGGAGCTGCCCGCCTCGATCGTGTTGCCCCTCGAGCGGAGGAAGCCATACTGCCAGGGCCCGTTGTCCGTCAGCTGGCCGTACATGCCCTCCATGTCGACCGCCGTCTCCTGCATCCGCTGGTTCAGCTCCGACCAGAAGAGCTTCATCAGCGACCCTTCCGGCCCAGGCATGCCGGCCTTCATGGTGCTGGTCACAGCGCGCTGCCCGTTCAGGTGCAGCGCGCGCGCCTCGGTTACGTGCTGAGCGATCCGCTGGCGGACCAGCGGGTCACTCCCCCGTCCCAGCCGGCGAGCGTGCTCGGTGAGGGCGAGGATGGTGATCGAGGCCTGGTTGGCCAGCGTCATGCCCAGCGTGCCGCGCTCGTGGAGGAGGGTCGTCATGGCTCCGGCCCAACCTTTACCCGGCTCGCCGACGACGTTCTCGGCAGGGACCTCGACGTCGGTGAAGAAGATCTCGTTGAACTCGGGGTCCCCCGTGATCTGGACCAGGGGCCGGACCTCGACGCCGGGCGCCTCCATGTCCACGATCAGGTAGGTGAGGCCGTCCCGCGGGTTCTCAGCGGGGAACTCGCGGGTTAGCAACATGCAGAACTTGGAGACGTGGGCAAGGGTCGTCCAGACCTTCTGGCCGTTGACGACGTAGTGGTCCCCCTTCCTCTCGGCGCGGGTCTTGAGCGCGGAGAGATCGGAGCCGGCGTTCGGCTCGCTGAAGCCCTGGCACCAAATCTCGTCGGCGTCGAGCATCTTGGGCAGGTAGCGCTGCTTCTGCTCCTCGTTACCCTGGGCGATCAGGGTCGGCCCGAGCATGCCGAGTGCGAGGACATTGATCGGTTGGGGTGCCCCGGTCTCGATCAACGCCTCGCTGAAAAGCAGCTGCTCCATCAGGGTGGCGCCCTTGCCGCCGTATTCCCTTGGCCAGTTGAGGCCGATATAGCCGGCCTCGAACATCGTCTTCTGCCAGGCCCGGCGCTTATCGATCCAGTCCCGGTGGGCGCTTTCGTCGCCGTCCCCCAGGTCAGGCTTGTTTGCCTTCAGCCAGCCGGTGAGGCCGTCCTTGAATGCTCGCTCTTCGGGGGTGAGATCGAAATCCATGGGCCGAAGGCTACCCCTCCGCGATGAGCGGGGCGGTGCCCTCCATCAGCAGCTCGAGGCCCTCGTCGTCATCGAGCAGGAAATGCTGGACATGCCAGCGGTTGAGCCCCAGCTCGATGTAGGGCCGGAGCTGCCCGGCGATCTCCCCTGGCGTTCCCACGAACCAGCTCTGCCGTGCGGCTTCGACGACCTCGGCCGGCTTCATCTCCCGGTAGCGCGGGATCACGTCCCGGATCGCGTCGGCTCGTTTCAGCAGCGCCTTCTCGTCGTGGCCCACCAGGTAGCCGCACTGGAATGAACGGTTGATCTCCTTCGGGTCACGGCCGCGGGCCCGGCAGAGCTGGTCGAGCAGCTCGACCTTCTGACGGTAGGTATCGAGGTCGGGCCGGCCGCCGAGGCCCCATTCGGCGGCCTCCCGCGCCGCCAGCGGCAGCGTGCGCTTCTCGCCGCCGCCGCCGACCAGGATCGGGATGCTGCCGCGAACCGGCTTGGGGTTCGACTTCTCCCACGTCTCCCGGATGATCGGGATCGCGCCCTCGAGCAGGTCGAAGCGCTCCTTCAGGGTCGGAAACGGGATGTGGAACTCGTCGTGCTCGACCTCGTTCCAGCCGGCGCCGACGCCGAGCACGAGGCGGCCGCCGGAGAGGATGTCGACGGCGGTCGCCATCTTGGCCAGGATCGCCGGGTGCCGGAATGTCATCGGGGAGACGTTGGGGCCGAAGCTGATCCGTTTCGTCCACTCGGCGCACAGACTGAGCGACACCCAGGTCTCGATGCAGTCGCGCTGCGGGTCGCCCATCAGGCTCATGAGATGGTCGCTCCGCCAGAGCGACTCGAAGCCGAGGTTCTCGACCACCCTGCAGAGGTTCCGCCAGCGGTCCCAGTTGAGCCCTTCCTGGCCCTCGATCATCACCCCCAGAACAGCCATCGCCGGTTAGCGTAGAGCGGCGCGCAGGTCGGCAACCTCCAGGCAGTTCAGGAGCAGCTCGGGGCCGATGCCGGCTTGACGCGCCATCCAGGCGCCCGAATCGACGTAGGTCAGCTGGTCGGGGGTGTGCGCGTCGGAGTCGAGCGACAGCCGGCAGCCGCTGCCGGCCGCCAACCGCGCCAGCTCCGGCGAGAGGTCCATCCGGGCCGGGTCGCAGTCCATCTCCAGCGCCGTGCCTGACTTGGCGGCCTGCTTGAAGACGAGCTCGAAGTCGTAGGTCGCCCCCGGGCGCGAGCCGAGCCGGCGGCCGGTCGGGTGGCCGACGATGTCGGCATGCGGGTTGGAGACGGCACGCAGCATCCGCTCGGTCATCGCGGCCGGCTCGAGCTTCAGCTTGATGTGTGGGGAGATGATCACCACGTCGAGCTGGGCAAGGGTTTCGTCGGGAAGGTCGAGCGAGCCGTCCTCGAGGATGTCGCACTCGATCCCGGTCAGGATCGTGAAGCCGGGCAGCTCTTCCATCGCCCGCCGGATCTCTGCCGCCTGCGCCGCCAGACGTTCGGGGCCGAGCCCGTTGACGACCTGGATTCGCGGCGAATGGTCGGTGATGGCGAGGTATGAGTAGCCGCGCGCCTGAGCCGCGCGTGCCATCTCGAGCACCGTCGCATGCCCGTCCGACCAGTCGGTATGGCAGTGGAGGTCTCCCTTCAGCAGCGCCGGGTTGACGCCCTTCGCCGCCGGCACCGGAGACGCCTCGCCGACAGCCTCACGCAGCTTCTCGGCGTAGGCGCTGGTGCCGGTGTCGACCAGTTCGGCGAGCACCTTGGCGATACCGGAGCCGATGCCCGGGATCGACTCCAGCCGGCCTTCGGCGCGCAGGGCTTCGAGGTCGGGCTTGAGACGGTTGAGCGTCGCCGCGGCGTTGCCGTAGGCCCGGGCCCGAAACGACTGCTCCGGGTCGTGCCGGAGCCGGTAGGCGATCTCGGCCAGGACGGCGGCGGCTTCCTCGGAGTTCACGGCGCCTTCAAAAGTAGTTCGTGGGGAGGGTCGAGGGGTCCGAAGAAAGCCTCCAGCGCCGGGTCATGGGCAGGGATCGCGACCTCCGCGGGGTCGAAGCTGAGCCGCCGCCAGCCCTGGGACTCGAACCACTCCGGGTGCTCGGGGCTGACCAGGGCCATGCTTCCGCCCCGGCGGGTGCAGCGCTCCATCTCCCGCACGCCGGCCGGGTCGGGCCCGAGGCTGGCACAGGCGACGGTCAGGTCGGCCCAGCCGTCGGCGATGGGCAGATCCTGGGCGACCGCGTCAAGCAACGCGATGCCGGGCACCCGCCGCTCGAGGATGGTGCGCAGGGCCTCCACCGGTTCGGCCGCGATCAGCAAGCGAGCCCGGGTGGCCAGCATCACGGTCAGCCGGCCGCTGCCCGCGCCGATCTCGAGAACTCGGGCGTCGTCGGCGGGGAGGGCCTCGAGCACCCGCGGATGGATCGGCTCAACCCGGCTCAGCTCGTCCCAGCGGTCGGGCAGGAGGTTGTAGACGAGCGTCCAGAAGGAAGCTCGCAGGACGCGACGGGTCGCTGCTGAGTCACCCTCCTCGAACAGTCGTCG
>JALZAP010000183.1 GCA_030948245.1 Candidatus Dormiibacterota bacterium
CCCCGGCCCAGGCGACAGCCGCGGTCAAGCTCGACCCAGCGACCGAGGCGAAGCTCGACGCCACCGTCAACTCCTTCGTCCAGTCGCTGACGACCCTCGACGTGCACTCCACCGATTTCCAGAAGAAGGTCGACTCCGTCAGCGCGATGGGCGACAACGACATCCGCCGGTCGGCCCAGGTCTCCAACAACCTGCTCAACAAGCCCGTCGCCGCGATGTCGTCGGGCGTCTTCGACCCGACCTCCCAGGTCGCCGGTTCGCTGGTCAAGCTGCGGCGGACGGTCGAGGACCTCGACCCGGCCAAGCAGGGGATCCTCCACGGGACGGAGCGGAAGATCCTCGGCATCATCCCCTTCGGCAATGCGCTGCGCGACTACTTCAACAAGTACCAGTCGGGCCAGGCCAACATCAACTCGATCATCCAGTCGCTCTACTCGGGCCAGGACGCGCTTCGCAAGGACAACGCCTCGATCGAGCAGGAGAAGGTCAACCTCTGGGCCGTCATGCAGCGGCTCCAGCAGTACGACTACATGGCCAAGAAGATGGATGCCGCGGTCGTCGCCCAGGTCGACAAGGTCCAGGCAACGGATCCCGACCGGGCCAAGATCCTCCAGCAGGACGTGCTCTTCTACGTCCGCCAGAAGGACCAGGACATCCTCACCCAGCTCGCCGTCAGCGTCCAGGGCTACCTGGCGCTGGACGTGATCCGGCGCAACAACCTGGAGCTGATCAAGGGTGTCGATCGGGCGACCACGACCACGGTGTCGGCGCTCCGAACCGCCGTGATCGTTGCCCAGGCCCTGGCCAACCAGAGGCTGGTTCTCGACCAGATCTCCGCCCTCAATACAACGACCGGCAACCTGATCGAGTCGACCTCTGAGCTGCTCCGGACGCAGAGCGCCCAGATCGGCGAGCAGGCCGCTGGCTCGACGATCAACCTCGACCAGCTGCAGAAGGCTTTCAACAACATCTACGCAACCATCGACCAGATCGACAGCTACAAGCAGCAGGCCCTGGGGACCATGAAGCAGACGGTCGACGTCCTCTCAGCCCAGGTCGAGAAGTCGCAATCCTACCTGCAGCGCGCCCAGCGGCCGGACAGCAGCACCACCGACCTGAGCCTTCCCCCGGCGGTTGGAGGCAGCGCCCCGGCGTGACCTCACGGGCCTTGGCGCGGGCTTTCGCGCTCCTGTTCGCAGGTCTGCTGGCGGCGGGCTTCCTCGCCGCCTGCCAGCCCTCGGGATCCTCGACGCCTGCCCTCCACATCCTGGCCGGGTCGGAGCTGAAGGACCTGGAGCCGCTCCTGCCCGACATCCAGAAGGCGACCGGGCTCAACCTCAGGTTCGACTACATCGGAACTCTCGACGGCGCGGCCTCGATCTCGGGCGGCGATTCCCACACCCTCGCCTGGTTCTCCAGCAACCGCTACCTCACCCTGCTCCCGGGGGCGACCGCCAAGATCCACGCGCAGCAGCGGATCATGCTATCTCCGGTTGTCCTAGGCGTGAAGAAGAGCACCGCCCAGCAGTTCGGCTGGGAGGGCAACCCCAACCTGACCTGGAGGGACATCGCCGACAAGGCCGCGTCCGGCCACTTCAGCTTCGCGATGACCGACCCGTCCGCCTCCAACAGCGGCTTCTCGGCCCTGGTCGGGGTCGCCGCCGCGTTCGCCGGCACCGGCAACGCCCTCACCAGCCAGGACATCAAGATCGACCCCATGAAGGAGCTCTTCAAGGGTCAGAAGCTGACTGCCGGCAGTTCCGGCTTCCTGGCCGACTCCTTCGTCAAAGAGCAGGACAACCTCGACGGCATCATCAACTACGAGTCGGTCCTCCTCGGCCTGAACGCGGGCAAGACGCTGCGGCAGCCGCTCGACCTCATCTACCCGAAGGAGGGGATCGTCACCGCCGACTACCCGCTGATGCTGCTCAATTCGTCGGAGCGCGCCGACTACGACAAGCTGGTCGCCTACCTGCGCAAGCCCGACGTGCAGACCCGGATCATGACCCAGACGCACCGCCGGCCGTCGATTCCCGACGTCCCGCCGGACAGCAAGTTCTCCTCCCAGGTCCTCCTCGAGGTCCCCTTTCCGGCCAGCCTCGACGTTGTCAACCAGCTGATCTCGATCTACCTGAACCAGGTCCGTCTCCCCTCTCACGCCTTCTTCGTGCTCGACATCAGCGGCTCGATGGACGGTTCCCGGCTCGACGGCGTGAAGAAGACCTTCGCCAACCTGACCGGCGGCGACCAGTCGACCACCGGGCAGTTTGCCCGCTTCCGCGCCCGGGAAGAGATCACCATCGTGACCTTCAACGGCGCGGTCCAGGCCACCGAGACCTTCACCGTCAACGACCCGACGCCCGGTTCGACGGACCTGCGGCGAGTCCAGGACTTCGTCAACGGCCTCCAGGCGACGGATGGCACGGCGATCTACGACGCCCTGGTCCGCGCCTACACGCTCGCCGGCCAGGCCAAGGCGGCCGATCCGAACCGCTTCTACTCGGTCGTGCTGATGACCGATGGCGAGAACAACGCGGGGCGCAACGACTCCCAGTTCCGGAGCTGGTACAAGTCAGCCGATGCCAACGTCCGCAGCATCAAGTGCTTCGCGGTGATCTTCGGCGAGGCCAGTCCGGCGGCCCTCAACGTCGTCGCCAGCCTGACCGGCGGCCGCACTTTCGACGCCCGAACCGCCTCGCTGCCGGTCGTGTTCAAGGAGATCCGTGGCTATCAATAGGCCCCCCCAACCGTGGCAGGTCTACCTGTACAGCCGGAAGAACATCGTCGGCTCCCTGCTGGCGCTGCTCGGCCTCGTCCTCTTCTTCCTTGGCGTAATCGGGCCGGTCTGGCCTGCCGTGGTGATCGGGATGTACCTGGTCGGGGCGCTGGTCACACCGAGTGACAGGTCCTGGAGCCTGATCGGAGCCGAGTCGCCCTCCGACCTGGCCGGCGCGCTCTCCCACCAGGTCGGGGCGATCAGGGGAAAGGTCCCCGATGACGTGTACCAGAAGGTTGTTTCGATCCAGCAGACGATCCTCGGCATCCTGCCCAAGATCGACCGCCTCGGTCCCGGCTCGCAGGACGCCTTCGTGGTCCAGAAGACAGTCTCCGACTACCTTCCCTCGACCCTGCAGGCCTACCTCAACCTTCCCCGCGCCTACGCGGCCGTCCATCGGTTCAGCGATGGCCGGACGGCGGCGCAGGTGCTGATCGATCAGCTGACGCTGCTCGACAGGAAGCTGGACGAGGTCGCCGACGCCGTCAACAAGAACGACGCCGACGCCCTCCTCGCCAACGGCCGCTTCCTCGAGGACCGGTTCGGCGGCTCCGCGCTGAACCTGCCTCCCCGTCGGCGCCGCCCAGCAGCTAGCGACTAGCGTTTGGGGGAGGTGTCGGCACAGCCCCGCGTCAGCGCCCTGATCTGGTCCACCGACCTCAAGCTGGGCCACCTTCCCGCCGTCTGCGTCAGGACCGGCCAGCCGGCGGACGCGTCGGTCAAGTTTCGCTTCGTGACCACGCCGCGCTGGGCCTACCTCATGATCCTGCTCGTCTGCACCGGCGTCGGCCTCGTCCTCGCCTCGATCATCATGCGGCTCGTCTCCCGCTCAGCGACGGGACGGCTGCCATACGTCCGCGCCGAGGCGAACCGGATCCGCCTCTGGCGCTGGGTTCGGGTGGCCCTCTTCGTCGGCCTCCCCATCCTCCTCGTCGCCGCAGTCGTCGCGCTGGGCTGGGATACCACCGTCGGGGCCGTGATCCTGTCGGTCTTCGTGGCCGACCTCGTCGCTACCATCGTCTTTCCTCATGCAGTACTGAATCGCATCGGCCCCAACGGCTACGTTCACGACAGCCCCTACGGGAACGGTCGTTGGATCGAGCTGCGCCGAGTTCACCCGACCTTCGCCGCGGCTGTGGCAGAGATGTACGAGTGGCGCTGGGCGGCCGTCGAGCAGCCGGCCCCCTGGCAGCAGACGCTGCCGGCCATCCAACCGCAGGCGCTGCCGCCGCCACCGGTCTAAGCTCCCCGCGTGGACCTGGTCGAGACGATCCGGGCCTCCGTGATCGGGGAGGACGAGGCGGTGCTGGGCCCCTATGGCGCACGCCGAGTCACCTATGCCGACTACACGGCCTCCGGCCGTGCCCTGTCCTTCATCGAGGACTACATCCGAGAGGCGGTCCTGCCTCTCTACGCCAACACGCACACCGAGTCGTCGGGGACGGGTCTCCAGACCACCCGCTTCCGGGAGGAGGCGAGGGAGATCATCCGCCTGGCGGTGGGAGCGACGGGGGAGCACGCCGTCGTCTTCTGTGGGTCCGGCTCGACCGGGGCGATCAACCGGATGGTCGAGGTGCTCAACCTGCGCATTCCCGCCGACCTCGACGACCGCTACCGGCTGACCGGCCAGATCCCCGCGGCGGAGCGACCGGTCGTCTTCATCGGGCCCTATGAGCATCACTCCAACGAGCTCCCCTGGCGGGAGTCGATCGCCGACGTGGTCGTCATCCCGGAAGACGCCGACGGTCACGTCGACCTGGACCACCTCGAGCGAGAGCTCGTCCGCCACGCCGGCAGGAAGCTCAAGATCGGCACCTTCTAGGC
>JALZAP010000184.1 GCA_030948245.1 Candidatus Dormiibacterota bacterium
GACCGGCCGTGCTTGGCGGAGCCTGCGCGCGGCCCGCCCCCTCCGCGACGACCCAGGGCTCGAGACCCGCCCGGTGGAGCTTTCCGGGCAGCGGCTTGCCGAGCGTCTCGGCGAGCGAAGCGGCGATCTCGAGCAGTCGCTGCACGCGCGCGCCGACGGCAAACCCGATCAGCTCCAGCATATGCAGCAGATCCTCGCTGCAGACGTTACCGGTCGAGCGCGGTGCGAAGGGGCAGCCGCCGATCCCGCCGATCGAGCCCTCGAACTCGCGCACCCCCGATTCGAGGGCGGTGAGCACGTTGGCGACGCCGAGTCCCCGAGTGTCGTGGAAGTGAACCGCCACGCGTTCGCTCCCGAACTCGGCCACGGCGGCTCGGCAGAGCGTCGCGACCGACTCCGGGTTGGCGACCCCGATCGTGTCGGCGATCGACAGCCTGTCGCAGCCGGCCTCGAGCAGGCGCCGCGCGACCGCCATCGCCCGCTCCTGGCCGACCGGCCCGTCGTAGGGGCACCCCCACGCGACGCTCAGGCTGCCGGCCACCTCGACCCCGGCGCCGGCAGCCGCCGCGCAAACGGCCACGATCTCGGACACAGTCTCTTCTACGCCGCGGTTGAGGTTCTTCCGATTGAAACCCTCGGTTGCCCCGACGTTGACGACGACTGACCTCGCGCCCGCCGCGACCGCCCGCTCGTAGCCCCGCAGGTTGGGCACCAGGACCCGCAACCGCGGGTGTAGCTCCGGGCCCAAACGGCGCATCAAGTCCTCGGCGTCCGCCATCTGGGGTACCCACTTGGGCGACACGAAGGAGGTCGCCTCGACGGTTTCGACGCCGGCACCCAGCAGGTCCCGGACGAGCCCCTCCTTGATCTCCGTCGACACCGGGTCGGGCCAGTTCTGAAAGCCGTCGCGTGGCCCAACCTCGACGAATCGGAGCGCTTCTCCCACCTCCGTCAGCGTCCCCGGAAGTCGGGTTCGCGCTTCTCCAGGAAGGCCTTGACGCCCTCCTGGGAGTCCTCGCTCAGGGTGACCAGGGTCAGCTGCCCGTGAAGGTACGCGAGCGCTTCGTCGAGGCTCATGTCCTCCATCTTGTAGAAGGCGTCGCGACCCAGCCTCAGCACCAGCGGCGACTTGCCGGCCAGCTGGGCGGCAATCGCGGCTGTCAATTCGTCGAGCTCGCCAAGGCTGCCGGCCACGCGGCTCACCAGGCCGGCCTCCTTGAGCTGGGCCGCCGTCCAGCGGTCGCCGAGCAGCATCATCTCGAGCACGACCTTGCGCGGAAGGTTGCGGGCAAGAACGGTCGAGATCATCATCGGCCATACGCCGACGTTGATCTCCGGCGTCCCGAAGGTGGCCGACTCCACCGCCAGCAGGAGATCGCACGCGCACGCGAGGCCGAAGCCGCCGGCGAGGGCGTGGCCGTTGATCCGCCCGACCACCGGCTTGCCCAGGTCACGCAATGCGAGGAACAGGTCGGCGATCCCCCGCCGGTCCTCGTGCCGCGCGAGCTGAGCGGCGCCGGCGTCGAAGGAGGAGCCGAGGTCGGCACCGGCGCAGAAGGCCTTGTCGCCCGCGCCCGTCAGGACCACCACCCGGACCGCCGCCTCCCCGCGGCACCAGGTGAGCGCTGCCCCGAGGTCGCGGACCATCGCCGCCGAAAGCGGATTCCTCTTCTCGGGCTGGTTGAGGGTCACCGTCGCCACCGCGCCGTCGAGCGCGACGAGGACCGCATCGAAGCTGGGAGCAGCCATCTGAAGGCTCAAATTAGATCAGCCCCGCGCCCAGCGCGACTCCGACCAGGACGAGGACCCCCCCGCCGGCCATCTCGCTGTACTCGCCGACGCGCGCGCCGAGCCGGCTACCGAGCTCGAGACCGAGCAGCGAAAGCCCGACGCTGACGACGGCCATGGTCACCGCCGCCAGCACGATCGGGATGTGGTAGACGCCGAGCGCGAAGCCGACGATCAGGTTGTCGAGCGAGAGGGCCACACCGAGGATCAGGAGCTGGCGCGTGTCGAGCACGCCCTTCTCAGCCTCTCGCTCGATCTTGCCGGTCCGGATGCTCTGCCAGATCGTGTAGAACCCGGTCAGCACCAGCAGCCCGGCGCCAACGTAGCGGCCGTAGGACCCGATCGTGCCGGCGACCGCCTGCCCGATGAGCAGGCCGAGGACCGGCATCATGCCCTCGAAGAGGCCGAACGCGATGCCGACCCGGAGCCGGGTGCGGGCGTCGACGCCGGACAGTCCGATGCCGATCGAGCCGGCGAAGTTGCTGAGCCCCACCGAGAGGCTCACCAGCAACAGCCCGAGCACGTCCCCGCTCAGGCGGCGAGCGCCTCCAGCGTGCCCTGGAAGCCGGCGGCTCCCTCGTGGCCGGCGAAGGGTCCGACGACCGGCAGGGTGGCGCCGGCGTCCCGGTAGCGGTCGACGGTGGCGCGCACCTCGCCGACGTCGCCGATCCCGGCGAGCGTGCCGAGGATGGTGTCGTTGGGCGAGTCGGACATGTCGGGAAAGGTCTTGTCGAGGACCTTGCGGTAGAAGGGCAAAGAGCCGTAGCGCTCGGCGGTCTTGCGGAAGACGGCCAGGCCGGCTTCACGATCGCTGGTCAAACAAACCGGCACGGCCGCCTCGATCTCGAACCCGTCCATCGACTTGCCGGCCTTCTCGCGGCCCTTGCGCACGGTCGGAATGACGACGTCCCGGATGTAGTCGGGCGCGCACATCCAGAGGGAGACGCCGTCGGCGATCTCGCCGGCCAGTTCGAGCATCCGCGGGCTCAGCGCCGAGATCAGTATCGGGAGATCCTCACGGCGTGGCCCGGTGTAGGAGGTGTGGGCGCTGAAGTGCTCGCCGACCGCGCTTGCCGAGCCTGTCGTTATCAGCGAGCGGACGATGCCCGCGTACTCCCGCATCGCCTCCACTGGGTGGACCAGCCGGAGTCCCCACATCGATTCGACGGTGACCTGGTGGCTCACCCCGATGCCGAGGCGGAAGCGGCCGCCGGCGATCTCGTCGAGGGTCAGCGCCATCTGCGCCATCGCGGTCGGATGCCGGGTGTAGATCGGCATGACGGCCGTTCCGAGGCCTATTTTCGAGGTTGCCGCGGCATAGGTCGCGAGCACCAGCGGAGTCTCCCGTGCGGGGGGCAGCTGGCTCGCCCAAAGAGAGTCGTAACCTAAGTGCTCGGCGAGCGTTGCGCGTTCTATCGATGAGCCGAGTGAGCTGCCGGCGTCATAGCTGACACCGAGCCGGGAGCCCATTCGCGAAGGATAGCCGGTGGCCGTAACCAGAGCGCCCGGAGGGGCGTTTTAACTTAACTCGCTGACACTAGACCTGATAGCGTTATCATCACTTTTGGGTTTTTGAACAGTTACAGTATTGACGTGGGGGACTTTCGAGGCTCGACATGGGACTAGCTGGGCGCCGGGCGATCACCTGGGATGGCGGGCAGAAGGCCGCCGAGAAGGCGGCCGAGACGGCCGCCACCCTCGGAGCGGCCGCTCTTCGCAATGGCGTGGCGCTCTGGCGCGCGATGCGTCTTCAGCTCGATCAGGGCAGAACCCCGGCGATGCGGCCGCAGCACCTCCGCTGGCCTGACGGCCGCCGCTTCCGGGCCTCCGCTGCCGGTCGCCGGCGGGGTTACTCGACGGGAGGCAAGCCGAACACCCAGTCGTCAGGCACCGCCGCCGCCGTAAGCATGCTGCTCGTCCTCGCGGTCGCCGTCGGCTCGTTCGTGAGCGCTTCCGCCCTCTGGGTGAGGTACGCCTCCGACCTGCCCGACGCTCACTCGGTGGCGCTCGCGTCGCTGCCCCAGGACTCGATCATCTACGACAGCTCCGGAGCGCTGGTCCTGGCCGACTTCCACCGGGAGGGCTACCGCCACTACGAGCAGCACCTGACCGACATGGGCGTGCTGGTGCCCCAGTCCACGATCGCCATCGAGGACGCCAAGTTCTACTCCGAGCCCGGCGTCGACGTGGCTTCGATCATCCGCGCGGCCTGGGTCGACTACCACGACCATGCCGCTGTCCAGGGCGCCTCCACGATCACCCAGCAGCTTGTCAAGCTGCGCCTGCTCGGCAACAAGCCGACCATCGACCGGAAGGCGAAGGAGGCTGTCCTCGCCCTCCAGGTTGAGCAGGACTTCACCAAGAAGCAGATCCTCGAGATGTACCTGAACACCGCCTTCTACGGGAATAACGCGTACGGCATCCAGGCGGCCGCGCAGAGCTACTTCCACGTGCCGACCGCGAAGCTGGACCTGGCCCAGGCGGCGATGCTTGCCGGCATCCCCCAGAACCCCACCTACAACAATCCGCTGGTGAACTGGGAGGGAGCCCGCAATCGACAGCACCTGGTCCTCCAGGCGATGGTCCGCAACCACAACATCAGCCAGGCCCAGGCGGACCAGGCATTCGCCGAGGACATCACTGAGCCGGGCCACATGTTCCGGGACTCGAACGTCATCCTGGCACCCGGCTTCTCGGCCTTCGTACTCGACGAGCTGAAGGCGCGCTTCGGCCCTGACGCACCGTATCGGGATGGCTTCCGGGTGCTGACGACACTCAACTGGTCGATGCAGGGC
>JALZAP010000185.1 GCA_030948245.1 Candidatus Dormiibacterota bacterium
CATGCGACTCGATCTCCAGCCGCTCGACCTCGTCGAGGGTGCCCTTGCGAATCGACAGGAAGTGGAACTCATCAGGGAGCAGAAGTGGCGTGCGCCGGCGCTCGACGTCCTCGTACATGTACTCGGCGAGAGCGGCCAGGGTCGACGCCTTGTCCTCCGCCAGCACGCTCGGCTCGTTGGCGGCGAGTACCGCCTCCAGCCACTCCCGAAGGTTGGCGATCTCCTCGTTCATCTTCCGGTCGAGGGCGTGGAAGTCGTGCTCGTGGAGCTCACTGCCGCGCTCCATCGCCAGCGACAGCTTCTTCTCGGTGTACTTCTGCTCGATGGATCGCTGCACGAACGCGAAACGCGCGCGGAGCACCTCGATGTTGGCTGGGTAGAGCTTCTTCTCCTTGACCAGAACGTGCTCCCGGACGCCGACCTTGCCGAAGTCGTGGAGCAGGCAGGCGTAGCGCAGCTCCTTCAGCTGCTCGGCGTCGAAGTTGAGCTCCGAGTAGCGGCCGACACCGACCTCGTTCATCGCCTCGGCCAGCCCGACCGTGAGGGCGGCCACCCGGCCGCTGTGGCCGTAGGTGGTCGGATCGCGGGACTCGATCGCGGTGACGCTGGCCTTGACAAAGCCCTCGAACAGGTTCTGGATCGCGTCGAGCAGGATCTTGTTATCCAGAGCGACCGCGGCCTGGGAGGCGATCGACTCGATCAGCTCCAGGTGGTCGGCCTCGAAGGGGATCACCTCGCGCTCCACGCTCTCCGGTGTCAGGCGGGTGTCGTAGCGCCGCTTGGCGTTGATCAGCTGGATCGCGCCGACAATCTCGCCGGCGTGATTGCGCATCGGTACGCAGAGCATCGAGCGGGTGCGGTAGCCGTGCTGGACATCGAAGCTGCTGTTGAAGCCGAAGGGCACGTCGGGAGGAAGCTTGTAGGCGTCCTCGACAAGCTGCGGGCGGCCGCTCAGAACCGTGAAGCCGCCGATCGACTTCTCGATCAGAGGCATCTTGAAGGTGCTGAAGGGAACGTCGACGGAGTGGGTCTGGCTCCAGGCGAAGCGCAGCATCCGGTGGCCGTCTTCCGCCTCCTCGACCAGGTAGAGCGTCGCCGCGTCCGCGTTGGTCAGCTGCCGGCAGCTGCGCAGGATGAGGTCCTGGAGCCTGTCGATGTCGTGTTCCGAGGAGAGCGCGATGCCGATCCGGTTCATCTCCGTCATGCGCTCCCGGCCGCGCCGGTCAGCCTCCTCCAGGGCCGCCACCCGAACCTTCAGCGCGACGTTCTCGCGTGCCAGGTTGGTTCTCGGCAAGTCGGCGATCCTACGTACCACCGTCGGGCCGGTTCTGGACGTGGATCAGCCGCAGGCCCTCCAACGTCAGCTGGTTGTCGACGTCGTCGATGACGTGGGTGAGGCCGGCGACCATGCTCGCCTGGCCGCCGGTGGCGATGACGTGGGCGCTGCCGCCGAGCTCCTCGGTCATCCTCCGGACCATGAACTCGATCTGACCGACGAAGCCCCAGAGCAGGCCCGACTGGATGGCCGCCACCGTGCTCCGGCCGATCACGGTGTCGGGCGCCTGCAGCTCGACCCGGATCAGCTTGGCGGTGTGGGCCACCAGCGCATCGAGGCTGATCCCGACGCCGGGCGCGATGGCGCCGCCCAGGTACTCTCCGCCGGCCGATACAGCGTCATAGGTCACCGCGGTGCCGAGGTCGATCACGATCGCGGGGCCACCGTACTTCTCGAACGCGGCCAGCGTGTTGGCGATCCGGTCGGCGCCGACCTCCTTGGGGTTCTCGATCGCGATCCGGATGCCGGTCCGGACGCCAGGTCCGACGATCACCGGCTGGACCTTGAGGTGCTCGACGGAAGCCTCCTCGAGGGCCGGCGTCAGGTTCGGCACCACGCTGCCGATCACGACGCCCTGGACCGATCCGACACGCAGGCCTCGCAGCTCGAACAGGTCGTTGAGCATGATCGCGACCTCGTCGCCGGTCCAGGTCGGCGGCGTCGTTATCCGCCAGTCGGCGACCAGCCGTTCGCCGTCGTAGAGACCCATGACGACGTTGGTGTTGCCGGCGTCGATTGCTAGAAGCAAATTTCCTCCCGGCGGTAGGATACTAATTAGATGGCCATCGAAGAATCAGACCTTGAGCTGCTGTCCATGTTCAAGGCCCTTGCGGACGAGAGCAGGCTCAAGATCATCGGCCTCCTGGCGACCCGGGAGCGGAGCGTGGACGAGCTTGCGACCACCCTGAAGCTGAAGCCGCCCACCGTCTCCCATCACCTCGCGACGCTTCGCGAGATCGGCCTCGTCGAGATGCGGGCCGCCGGCACCACCCACGTCTACAACTTCCAGCCCGAGACGCTGCGCCGGCTCAACCGGCGGCTGGCGCCGGAGAGGCTGGCCATCCCCGACGACGCGGGAGGTGACGAGTGGGAGCGCAAGGTGCTCGGCGACTTCACCGAGCAGGGCCGCCTGAAGTCGATCCCGGCGACCGAGCGGAAGCGGCTCGTGATCCTGCGGTGGTTCGCTCGCAAGTTCGAGCTCGGCCGGCGGTATTCGGAGCTCGAGGTCAACGCGATAATCGCCGAGTTCATCAACGACTACGCCTCCGTCCGCCGTTACCTGGTGGACTACAGCCTCATGGAGCGCCGCTCGAGCATCTACTGGCGGGTCGAGACCGCCGAGTAAAGCCCTTCAAGCCAGCGGCTCGGGTAGCGGCCGATGAGGGCAGGCTCCCCGAACCCGTTCTCGATCGCAATCCGCCTCCAGCTTTCGAAGCTGAACGGGTAGGGGACCCATGGATTGCCGCGATCGACGTCGTACTCGACCACTATCAGCCGCCCTCCCGGCTTCAGGTAGCCGTGCACGAGCGCGAGCACCGGCGGCTTGTCCGCGACGAAATGGAGCGAGTTGGCCATCACCAACCCGTCCAGCGACGGTAGGTCGAGCGGCTCGGTGAAGTCGCCGTGGACGACGCTGGTCGGGGCCCGCGCGAAACGGCTCCCCGTCGCTTTCTGCTGGCGGGCGAGGGCGGAGCGGTCCTTGTCGACGGAGAAGATCATCGCCGAGGCGCCGACCAGCTCGGCCAGGGCGCTGGTGAAGGCGCCGTCCCCAGAGCCGAGGTCGGCCCACACGCCTCCCGGACCGGGAACGCCCCCGCGGATCAGGTCGACGAGGTCCTGGTGTTTCAGGAGTTGCCGCGCGCCCAGTCGGTCAGCGCCTTCGCCTGATGCCCGACGGTTTCGGCGGCGGCCTTGACCTGGGCGGGCTCGGGACCGCCTGGCAGGGAGCGCCGGCGAAGCGACTCGGCGACATCCCACGGCTGTTGGTGACGCCCCTCGCGGAGCGACCTGCCGACTTCGCCGTGCACCTCCCTGAAGGCGCGGCCGTCCGCCACCAGCTTCTCGGCGCTGTCGGTGGCGAGCAGCTCGGGGTCGGCGACCGCCTCGGCCAGCCGCCGTTTGTCGAACTCCAGGCGTTCGACCAGCAGGCGGGCTGCCTCGAGGCACTCGAGGCAGTTGTCAACCGCGCCGAAGAGGTGCCGCTTGTCCTCCTGGAGGTCGCGGTCGTAGGCAAGGGGCAGCCCTTTGAGGACCGTGGCCAGCCCGACCAGCGAGGCGAGAGCGCGTCCGCTCCGGCCCCGGATCAGCTCGGCGACGTCCGGGTTTCGCTTCTGGGGCATGATGCTCGACCCGGTCGCCACCTCGTCGGCAAGCTTCAGGAAGCCGAACTCGGTGCTCGCCCAGAGGACGACGTCCTCGCCGAAGCGGGAGAGATGGAGGCCGATCGAGAGGCATGCGTAGACGAGGTCGAGGGCGAAGTCGCGGTCAGCGACGGCGTCCATGCTGTTCTTGGTCAGCCGTTCGAAACCGAGGGCGTCGGCGGCCGCGATCCGATCCAGCGGCAGCGTGGTGCCGGCCAGCGCACCCGAACCGAGCGGCATCTCGGACGCCGACAGGTAGGCGTTCATCACCCGCGCCGAGTCGCGCAGCAGGGGTTGGGCGTGGGCCAACAGGTGGTGCCCGACGGTCACCGGCTGGGCGCGCTGGAGGTGCGTATAGCCGGGCATCGCGAGAGAGCTGTGGCGCTTCGCCTGCGCGGCCACTGCCGCGAGCAGTTGAGCCAGCTCCTCGGCGATGGCCGACGCCGCCGCCCGGCAGTAGAGGCGAAGGTCGAGCGCCACCTGGTCGTTACGGGAGCGGCCCGCGTGGAGCCGGCTTGCGCCATCCGGGTCGATCTCCGCCAGCCGGCGCTCGACGGCGGTGTGGATGTCCTCGTCGCTGTCGGCGAAGACGAACTGGCCGCTCTCGATCTCCTTGCCGACCTGGACGAGGGCGCGGTGGAGGCGGTTGAAGCCGGCCTTGGTCAGGAGCCCTGCCTCGAGCAGCCCGCGAGCATGGCCGATGCTGCCGGCCACGTCATAGGGTGCGAGCTCGAGGTCTACTTCGAGCGAGCTCGAGAAGCGCTCGAGCGCCGGCAGCAGCGGCTTCTGAAACCGCCCGCCCCAGAGTTTGCCCTTGCTCAGGGAGCGAGCCTCTTGACCTCGCCGAGGAGGCCCGCCAGGTCTCGGGTGTGAAGCTGGCCCTGGAC
>JALZAP010000186.1 GCA_030948245.1 Candidatus Dormiibacterota bacterium
CGACTCGACGACCGTCGTCGTGCTGACCGGCTCGGGGCTGAAGGACCCCGACGCCGCAATCGCCAACGTCGAGCCCCCTGTCGAGCTCGACGGCGACGCCCGGACGCTGGCCAAGATCCTCAAGCTGTGAAAATCCGCGTACCTGCCTCGATCGCCAACCCGGGGCCCGGCTTCGACGTCCTGGCGATGGCGATCGACCTCTGGCTGGAGGTTGAGGCCGAGCCGGCGGAAGCCCCCGACTGGACGTTCGAGGGGGCCGCTCCGCCGGGCGACCACCCCTTCGCCGGGTTGGCGATGAAGGGGAAGGTGAAAAGCGGTATCCCGCTCGGCGTCGGGCTCGGCAGCAGCGCCGCGGCCCGCGTCGCCGCACTCCGCCTGGAGGGCCGCCACGGAGCCGATCTGCTGTCGCGTGCGGCCGGCGCGGAAGGCCACCCCGACAACGTCGCGGCGGCGATCCACGGCGGGCTGGTCGCCTGCGTCGACGCGCGAGTCCATCATCTGCCGCCGCCGGACCTCGACCTCGCACTCTTCGTCGCCGGCGAGCCGAGCCCCACCGAAGAGGCGCGCGCGATCCTCGAGCCGACCGTCAGCCGCGCCGACGCGGTCCACAATGCGGGACGGCTGGCGCTCCTCGTTCACACGCTCTATACCCGCGATTGGGCACTGCTCCGGCCGGCGATGGACGACCGGCTGCATCAGCCCGCCCGCTCCGCGATCTATCCCTGGCTGCCGGCGACCCTCGACGCGGCCTACCGAGCTGGGGCTTGGGGGGCCGCTCTAGCCGGTGCCGGCCCGAGCGTGTTCGCCTTCTGCCGCCGCGGCGCCGGCGCTGCGGTCGCCGACGCGATGACGGCCGCCGCCGCAGAGGGGGTAGGCCGCGCGCAGGCTGCGCCGAGCACGGCCGACCGGCGGAGACGTCTCCCCCTCCACATGCCCGGCAGGCCCCTGACGACGAGCATCGCCACGCTGTGATGGAGGTCATTGTCCAGAAGTACGGCGGCACCTCGGTGGCCACCCCGGCGCGCATCCGGAGGGTCAGCCGGCGGATCGCCGAGACGGTCCATGGCGGGCACCCTGTCGTCGCAGTCGTGTCGGCGATGGGGCACACAACCGACCGCCTGATCGAGCTCGCCCACCGGGTGGCGCCGGCGCCCGCGGCGCGCGAGCTCGACATGCTGACCGCCAATGGGGAGACGATCACAGCCCCGCTTGTGGCCATGTCCCTGCAGGCGATCGGCATACCGGCGATCTCGCTGACCGGCCTCCAGGCCGGGGTCCGGACCAGCGGCCACCACTCGCGGGCGCGGATCCGGGACATCGAGACCCAGCGGATCCGCGCCGAACTGGCGGCCGGCCGCGTTTGCGTCGTCGCCGGCTTCCAGGGCGTCACCGAGACGATGGAGATAACGACTCTCGGCCGGGGCGGCTCGGACACCACCGCGGTCGCCCTCGCCGCCGCGCTGGGCTCGCGGACTTGCGAGATCTATACCGACGTCGAAGGCATCTACAGCGCCGACCCGCGTGTGGTCAAACGTCCGCGCAAGATAACCCACATCTCATACGAGGAGATGCTCGAACTGGCCGCTGTGGGTGCCAAGGTGATGCACCCGCGGGCGGTCGAGATCGGGGAGCTGTACGGCGTCGAGATCCACGTCCGGAGCTCGTTCCGCAAGGGCGTCGGTACGATGATCGTCGCCCAGGTACCGATGGAAGATCGCAACCGCGTGCGGGGAGTAGCGCACGAGAGCAACGTCGCCAAGATCACAGTCCGCGGCGTTCCCGACCGGCCGGGCATCGCGGCGGCGCTCTTCGAACCGCTCGGGGCGGCCTCGATCTCGGTCGACGTCATCGTCCAGAACGTGGGCCTGACCGGCGCGACCGACATCACCTTCACCGTCGACGAGGGCGACCTCAAGCAGGCTGTGACCCTCGTCCAGGAGGCGAACCGCCAGATCGGCGCGCAGGAGGTCCTTTCCAGTGGCGGGCTGGCCAAGCTGTCGATAGTCGGCACCGGGATGCTCGGCACGCCGGGCATCGCCGGGCGAATGTTCCGGACCCTGGCCGAGGCGAAGATCAACATCGAGATGATCAGCACCTCCGAGATCCGGATCACCTGCCTGGTCGACCGGACGCGGGCCGAGGACGGTGTCCGAGCGCTGCATACCGCGTTCGATCTGGACGTCGATTAGCGGTTGTCAGTCTCCGTAGCCATCGTCGGGCCGCCGGGCTCGGGCAAGACGACCCTCTTCAACGCACTGACCGGCGGCCGCGGGTCGGGCGGCGTCGGGATGGTGGACGTGCCCGACGAGCGGCTCGACCGGCTGGAGGCGGCGGTCAAGCCGAAGAAGAAGACGTACGCCCAGGTCCGGGTGGCGGACGCACCCGCGGCAAGCCGCGCCCAGCAGGTCGCCGCGGCCCGGGAGGCGGACGTCATCTTGGCCGTGGCCCGCTGCTTCGGCACCGACGCCGACCCTGGCGGGGACCTCGAGAGCACCGGGCTCGACATGGTCCTTGCCGACCTCGCATCGGTCGAGAAGCGGCTCGAGATCGCCACCAAGGAGGCCCGCATCAACAAGCCCGGCGCAGCCGCGACCGCGGAGGTGCTCAACCGCGCCAAGGCTCACCTCGACAGCGGCCAGCCGCTCCGGGCCCTGGAGCTCGACGCCGCCGGGAAGGAGGCTTTGGCGCCGCTCTTCCCGGTCAGCATCAAGCCGGTGGTCTATGTCGCCAACGTGGCGGACTCGGTCGGCGCCGGCGCTCCGGTCGAGCACTTCGCGTTCAGCCACCATGCCCAGGCGGCGGTGGTGGCCGCGGCGCTCGAGGTCGAGCTGGCCGAGCTCGACCCGAAGGAAGCCGCCGAGTACCGCGCCTCCTACGGCCTCACCGAGTCGGGGCTGGCCGCGGTCGCCCGCGCCGTCTGGCAGGCGGGAGGCCTCGTCACCTACTTCACGGCCGGCGAGCCCGAGGTCCGCGCCTGGCCCTGCGCGGACGGAGCGCCGGCGCCGATCGCGGCCGGCGTCATCCACACCGACTTCATCAAGAAGTTCATCCGGGCCGAGGTGACGAGCGTCGAGGAGCTGGTCGAGGCGGGTTCGATGGAGGCCCTCCGGGCGGTGGGCAAACTTCGCGTCGAAGGCCGCGAGTACCGCGTCAGGGACGGCGACGTGATCTTCTTCCGCATCGGGGGCTGAGCCTCTTCCGGTGCCGGTCGAGGTGGTCGACTACGACCCCGCCTGGCCGGGTCGCTTTGCCGCGCTGCGCCAGCTCCTGGTGGACACACTCGGCGATGCGGTCGTTGCGATCGAGCACGTGGGCAGCACCTCGGTCCCCGGTCTGGCGGCCAGGCCGATAATCGACATCGACCTGGTGCTCGCCGATTACTCGAGCGCGCACGAGCTCCGACCCGCGCTCGAGGCGGCCGGTTTCCGGCGCGCCATCTACGGCGACCTTGCCGACCGCCAGTTCTATGTCCGAGATGAGGATGGCCGGCGCACCTGCCACCTCGCGCTTACCTACCTCGACAGCGACACCTGGCGTTCCCACCGGGCGCTGCTCGACCGGCTCACCGCGGACCCCGAAGCGAGGCGAGAATACGCCGAGCTGAAAGAGCGGCTCGCCGTGGAGCGCGATGACCCAGAGGCCTACACGGACGCCAAGACCGAGGTTGTCGAGCGCCTTGCGGGCCACGGCTGGCGTAGACCGCCCGACCGCGACCCGCTTGTCTCCCGCCGCCTGCTCCTGGCCGCGGGGGTTGCACTAGTCGCCGCACTGGCCGGTGCTACCGGCGTCTCCTATTACTCGGAGTCCTCGCGTGGCGCCGACGGGCTGCCCGACCACCGAAATGTCCGTGCGGCCGACCTGGGCTCGCGACCCGAAGCCAAGCTCTTCTTCCCCGGCTCGTCGGTCGTCCATGCCATTCGCTCCGACCAGGGCATGGACCCGGGCGACCCGGCCGGGACGCCGGCCCGGATCGAGACCCTGCTGGTGACGCCGGCCTCACCCGAGGCGGTCCAGACCTGGTACGGGGACAACCTGCGAGCGGCGGGCTGGCGAGCGGCGCCGGCGAACCCCGCCGGCGAAGCGCCGGGCGGCGAGGTGGACCTCGAATGGCGGCGCGGCTCGCGGGAGTTCTTCGACCTAAAGCTGTACCTGGATGGGAGCTCGCGGGGCGGTCTGGGCCCCACCGTGAAGGGACTCGTCTACCGTGTGGCGTACCTCGTCGGCACCGGTCGCCAGTGACCCCCGATCGTCCACCCTGCCGACCGGTGAGGAGGGCGCGGCGGGTCGGCGGGAACGGAGAAGGACCACCAGCAGCAGGGTCGGGATGACGAGGTTGGTGACCAACGGGGCGAAGTGGTTGTCGGCGCCGAGGTGGATGGCCAGCGCCCAGCCTGTGCCCCAAAGGCAGAGCGCCTGGTAGCCGGCCAGCCAGCTTGCCGCGCGCCGGCTGCCGCGCAGGAAGAGCACGGCGAGCACAAGCTCGGTTACCGCCAGCAGCACCGTCAGCACGCCGAGAAAGGCGTTTCCGGGCGAACCGCCGACGGCCAGCAG
>JALZAP010000187.1 GCA_030948245.1 Candidatus Dormiibacterota bacterium
GGGTCTGGCCCTGGGAGTTCCCGCAACTCCGGCGCCGGCCGGCCAACCTGCCTCCGCCTGGGCGTCGGCGACGATCGCCGCCAGTGCCCGGATGAACTCCGGGCGGTCGTTGAAGGAAGCGGTCCTGCGGATGTCGAGGCCTCTTTCGCGCGCAAACTGCTTTGCCTCGACGTCGAGGTCGTAGAGGACCTCCAGGTGGTCGGCGACGAAGCCGATCGGGCAGACCAGCACCCGCTTCGCTCCCGACTGCTCGATCGCCTCGAGCAGATCCGGTCCCAGCCAGGGCTCGCCGGTTGCGCTCGCCGACTGGAAGGTGAACTCCCAGGGCGGTAGATCAAGCCTCCCCGCGACCAGCCGGCACGACTCCAGCAGCTGTTCGTGGTAGCCATCGCCGGCGGCGATGATCCGCGCCGGCAGGCTGTGGGCGGTGAAGAAGAGTCGCTCCGGTTGGCGCTCGGCGAGAGCCTCGAAAAGGAGCGATGCGACCGCGCCGATGAAGGCCGGGTGGTCGTGGAAGCCGGGCACGAAGACCAGTTCCGAGTCCCAGGCCTCCGCCAGCGCCCGCTGGTAGCCGCCCAGGCTCATCTCCGCGTAGTGGGGCGCCAGCGGCAGGCCGATCAGCCGGGTGATCCCGTCCGCCGCCGCCAGCCGGGCGCCCTCAGCGATGAAGGGTGGTGCGTGCTTGAAGGCCGTGTAGGTGGGAAGCCCGGTCAAGGCGGAGAGCGCCGCCGCCTGGTCCCGGGTGATCGATGCCAGGGGCGAGCCGCCGATCGCCCGGTAGCGTCCGCTGAGCTCCGCCAACGCGGCCGGCGAGGGCGCCCGCCCGCCCCGGATATGGGTGAAGTAGGGCTCGACGCCCGCCTCGTCGGCCGGGCTCCCGTAGGCCATGCAGAGGATCCCCGTGAGGCTGTCAGGCAACGCGCGCCGGCTCCCACTCGTGCACCGTCTCGACCAGCAGCTGGAGGTTCTCCAGGGGTGTCTCGGGCAGCACTCCGTGGCCGAGGTTGAAGATGTGGCCGGGCCGTCCGGCCGCCCGGCGAAGGATGTCGCGCGCGCGCTCGCGCAGGAGGTCGGCCGGGCCCAGCAGCAGCGCGGGATCGAGGTTGCCCTGGATGCCGCGGTCGAGGCCCACCCGCTCCCAGCCCCGGTCGAGCGGTACCCGCCAGTCGAGGGAGACGACGTCGGGACCGGCGGAGGCGATCAGCTCGAGAAGGCTCGCGGTATGGGTGCCGAAGTGAACCCGTGGCACCCCCAGCGGCGCGAGCGCCTCGAAGATGGTGCGGGTGTGGGGCAGGACCCGCTCCTGGTAGTCCTCCACCGCCAGCGCTCCCACCCAGGAGTCGAAAAGCTGGATCGCCGACGCCCCGGCGGCCACCTGGGCGCCGAGGTACCCGCTCATCGTCGCGGCCAGCTTTGCGAGCAACTGCTCGAAGGCGGCGGGCTGCCTGTACATGAAGGACTTGATCTTTTTGAAGTCCCTGCTCGGCCGGCCTTCGACCAGGTAGCTGGCCAGGGTGAAGGGGGCGCCGGAGAAACAGATCACCGGGACCGGTGACTCGGCGACCACCTGGCGGACGGCGGTGATAACCGCGGGCGCCGCCTCCTCGCCCGCCGGGACCCGGAGCCGCTCCACGTCGGCGGCCGACTCGATCGGTCGGTTGATGACCGGGCCGACGTCCTCGACCAGCTCGAAATCGACGCCCATGCCGCGGAGCGGCAGCATTATGTCGGCGAACATCACCGCTGCGTCGACGCCCAGCCGGCGCACCGGCTGGAGGGTAACCTCGGCGCAGAGCTCCGGCCGGGCGACGATCTCGACCAGGCTCCAGCGCTCGCGCAGCCTGCGGTATTCGGGAAGCGAACGGCCGGCCTGCCGCATCAGCCAGATCGGGGTGCGGTCGACCGGCCGCCGGTTGGCGGCGTCCAGGAAGCGGCTCATGCCGGGATCGCCCGGATCGTCTCGTCGATCACCCGGTCGTCGTGCGCCGCCGAGAGGAACCACGCCTCGTACTGCGAGGGGGGCAGCAGCACGCCAGACTCCTTCATCGCGGTGAAGAAGCGCGCGAAGGCAATGGTGTCCGACTCGCGCGCCTCGGCGAAGTTGCGGGGCGCCGAATCGCGGAAGAAGACCGTCAGCAGGGAGCCGACTCGCGCCGTGCACCGGCCCCGCCCGGTGAGCGCTTCCGCCAGCCGGTCGGCGCGCCGATCGACGGCGGCGTAGACCTCGGGCGTCAGCTGGCGGAGAGTTGCCTCGCCGGCGGCCATCACAACCGGGTGGCCGGACAGGGTGCCGGCTTGATAGACGTCCCCCGCAGGAGCGACCAGCTCGAGCAGGTCGGTGCGGCCGCCATACGCTCCCACGGGGAGCCCACCGCCGATTATCTTGCCCAGAATCGTCAGGTCGGGTCGGATGCCGTAGAGCTCCTGGGCACCGCCGGGCGCGACCCGGAAGCCGGTTATCACCTCGTCGAAGATGAGCAGCGCGCCGTGCTCGGCAGTCAGCCGGCGAAGCCCCACCAGGAACCCCGAGATGGGTGCGACAACGCCCATGTTGGCGGCCACCGGTTCGACGATGACGGCAGCCACCTTCCCCTGGTGACGATCGAGCAGCGCCTCAACCGAGGCGAGGTCGTTGTAGCGGGCTACCAGCGTCTGGGCGGCGACCGTCGCGGCTACCCCGGCGCTACCGGGCAGGGAGAGCGTGGCGACGCCGGAGCCCGCTTCGACCAGCAGGGAGTCGGCGTGGCCGTGGTAGCCGCCGTCGAACTTGATCACCAGCTCCCGGCCGGTGGCCGCGCGGGAGACCCGGAGAGCGCTCATCGCGGCCTCGGTCCCGCTGTTCACGAAGCGCAGGCGCTCCACGGCAGGCATCCGTTCCCGGATCAGCTCGGCCAGCCGAACCTCGCCGGGGCCGGTCGCGCCGAAGGATCCGCCGGCTTCGACCGCCTCCCCGATCGCGGCGACCACCTTTGGGTGAGCGTGGCCGAGAAGGAGCGGCCCGAAGGCCCCGACGTAGTCGAGGTAGCGTTTGCCGTCGGCGTCCCAGACCTCGGCGCCCGAGCCCCGGACCAGGATCGGCGGCTCGCCGCCTACGGCCCGGTAGGCCCGCACCGGGCTGTTGACGCCACCCGGAAAGAGGCCGGCGGCCCGTACCCTCCAGGCGGTCGCCGGCGTCATCGAGCGCCGAGCAGCGACGCGATCTCCGCGATCGGGCGGTGGACGCCGACCAGGAGCGGCGTGTCGCGCACCGTCGAGCGGCGGCTGTCGGTTCCCCGCAGCTCGCGGACCAACTGCCCAAAGCGGGTCAGATCGCCGGTCTCGTAGGCGACCAGGAAGTCCATGTCATCGATCCCGAAGCTGTTGGCGAGAAGCTGGCGGATCTCCGGGTAGTCATGCCCGATGCGCATGTGCTCGTTCATGATCCCCTGCCGCGCCTCGCGTCCCTGCAGGTACCAGTCGGTGCTCTTCGTGAACGGGTAGACGACCAGGTAGCGGGAGCGCTCGCCGCTGAACAGAGACTGCTCTTGCGGTGTCGGCTTCTTCACGTACTGGGACGGCTGGATGATGCCGAGGAAGCTCTCCCGGACGGCGAGCCAGCCACCGAGCCCGGAGCGGAGCACCGCGGCGCCTCGTTCCTCCAGCGCTTCGAGTGAAGGCGCCAGGCTCCAGAGCAGCAGGTCGGCGCCTGGCTCGAGCCCGATCGAGGAGTAGGTGAAGGTCGTCACCTCGGAGCCGGCGCCAAGCGCTGCCGCGAGTTCCTCGGCGCCCCGGCAGCGCTCCTCCGCAGGCAGGCGCCGCCAGGCGGGGTCGACCCCCAGCGCCAGCGCCTGGACGAAGCGGGCTTCGGTCACCGCTTCTCGTTCAGCCAGGCCGCGACGTCGGCCGCGAAGTAGGTCATCACGATCCCGGCGCCAGCCCGGACGATCGCCGTGAGCGACTCCAGGACAACCGTCCGGCGGTCGATCCAGCCGCGTTCGGCCGCCGCCTCGATCATTGCCGCCTCGCCGCTCACCTGGTACGCGGCGAGCGGGTTGTCGAAGCGCTGACGTGCCAAAGCGAGCAGGTCGAGGGAGGTGATCGCCGGTTTGACCATCAGGATGTCCGCCCCTTCCTCGGCGTCGAGCTCCATCTCCTGGAGAGCCTCACGGCCGTTGGCCGAGTCCATCTGGTAGGCCTTACGGTCGCCGAACCCGGGCGTCGAACCGGCGGCTTCGCGGAATGGGCCATAGAAGCCGGAGGCATGCTTGGATGCGTAGGCCATGATCGCGGTCGTCGGGTGCAACGCCGAGTCGAGGGCGGAGCGGAGCGCTGCGACCTGGCCGTCCATCATTGCGCTCGGCGCGACGACGTCGGCCCCCGCCTCGGCGTAGGCGACGGCCGCACCCGCCAGCAGGTAGAGGGTCGCGTCGTTGTCGACCAGCTCGCCCTTGAGCACACCGCAGTGGCCGTGGTCCGTGTATTCGCAGAGGCAGACATCGGCGACCGAGACCAGGGGGAGCGCTGCATCCCGGAGCTTGCGGAGCGTCTCCGCAACTGGGCCCTCGGGGT
>JALZAP010000188.1 GCA_030948245.1 Candidatus Dormiibacterota bacterium
GGGGCCGCCTGGCTCGTCGACAACCGGCGCCGAGTCTGGAATGGCGTCAAGGCGCTGAACGCTGCCCAGGCCCAGCTCGACAACCCGCTCCGGCGAGCCCGCCGCTCGACCAGCTAGGCTCTCGCCGGCGGGCCGGGCCGCAGGCCCAGCGACCAGGGGTCCCTTCGCGTCACGAACTGGTCGCGTCGCGGACCCACTCCGATCAGGTCGATCGGGGCGCCACAGAGCTCCTCCAGGCGGGTCACGTAGTCGCGACAGGCCACGGGCAGCTCCTCCCACCGGCGGCAGTCGCCGGTCGGGCTCTGCCAACCCGGCATCTGCTCGTACACGGGCTCGCAGTGCTTCAGGTGCGAGATGTTCGCCATGGGGTGGTCGTGGCGTTCGCCACGGAAGTCGTAGGCGGAGCAGATCCGGATCTCATGCAGCTCGTCAAGGATGTCCAGCTTCATGAGGGCGATCGAGCCGGCGCCGTTGAGGCGGGCGGCGTAGCCGGCGACGGCGGCGTCGAACCAGCCGACCCGCCGCGCCCGCCCGGTGACGGTGCCGAACTCATGCCCCCGCTCCCGGATGGCGTCGGCGAGGCGCCCCTCCAGCTCGGTCGGAAAGGGCCCGTAGCCAACCCGCGTGGTGTAGGCCTTCAGCACCAGCAGGGACAGGTCGAGCCTGGTCGGAGGCACGCCGGACCCGGTCACCGCGCCGCCGGCCGTGGGGTTGGAGCCGGTGACGTACGGATAGGTCCCGAAGTCCAGGTCGAGCATGGTCGCCTGGGCGCCCTCGAGCAGCATGTTGTCACCCCGGTCGAGGGCGCCCTGGATGATCGGAAAGGTGTCCTTGATATACGGATCGAGGACCTTGGCGTACCCCAGGTACTCCTGGTGGATCGCATCCAGGTCGAGCTGGGGCTCTCCGTAGAGCTTGTCGAGGATGGGGTTCTTGACCTGGCCGACGACGAAGTCGATCTTCTTGCGCATGAAGGCCTCCTTCTGGAGGTCGCCGATCCGGAACCCGATGCGGCGCACCTTGTCGCCGTAGGCGGGCCCGACGCCGCGCCAGGTGGTGCCCAGCCGATCGTCGCCCCGCACGCCCTCCTCCAGCTTGTCGAAGACCGGGTGGAAGCTCATCACCATGTGGGCTCGCTCGCTGATCACCAGGTTGTCCGGCTCGATGCCGCGCTCTCGCAGCTGATCGAGCTCCTTGATCAGGACCCTGGGATCGACGACCACGCCGTTGCCGATGACGCACGTGACGTCCGGGTACAGGATCCCGCTCGGCAGCAGCTGGAACTTGAACTCACCGTGGGCGGTGATCACCGTGTGGCCGGCGTTGTTGCCGCCCTGGGGCCGGATCACCAGCCGCGATTGCTCGGCCAGGTAGTCGATGACCTTGCCCTTGCCCTCGTCCCCCCACTGGCCGCCGACGATGACGATGACCAAAAGGCTGCCCTAGATCTCGGCGTCGGCGGGCCGCCGCTTTTCGAGATTCTCGAAACGCGTCAGCTCGCGGCGGAACATCAGCTCGATGGTCCCGGTGGGGCCGTTTCGATGCTTGGCGATGATCACCTCGGCGATGCCGGGCTTCTCTGACTTGTCCCGGTTGTAGTAGTCGTCACGGTAGAGAAACATGACGATGTCGGCGTCCTGCTCGATGCTCCCCGACTCGCGGAGGTCCGAGAGCAGGGGCCGCTTGTCCGGCCTCGCCTCCGGCCCACGAGACAGCTGAGAGATGGCGAGCACCGGGATTTTCAGCTCGCGGGCGATGGCTTTCAGCCCTCGTGAGATCGCCGAAACCTCCTGCACCCGGTTGGTGTCGTCGCCGCGGGAGCGCCCGCTCATCAGCTGGAGGTAATCGATGATCAGCATGTCGATCCCCTCCCGCGTCTTGGCCTGGCGGGCCTTCAGTCGCAGCGTCAGGTCGTCCAGCATCGGCGAGTCGTCGATGAAGATGGGCGCGTCCCCCAGGGGACCCAGCGCGTAGACAAGCCGTTCGTGCTCCGCCTCGCTGAGCATGCCGCGATGCAGCCGCTGGGCGTCGATGCGGGCCTGCTCGCACAGCATGCGCTCCACCAGCTGGTCCTTCGACATCTCGAGGCTGAACACCGCGACGGACTTCTTGTTCTCCACCGCGGCGTGCAGGGCCACGTTGAGGACGAAGCTGGTCTTGCCCATCGCCGGCCGGCCGGCGATGATCACCAGGTCCCCCGCCTTGAACCCGCTCGTCGACCGGTCCAGGTCGTGGAACCCGGACGGGATGCCGATCACGCCTCCCCCAGAGGCCATCTGGGCATCGATGCGGTCCATCGCCGGGCGCAGCAGGTCGTACAGGCGCTCCAGGTCGTTGCCGCTGCCGGTCCGCCCGTCGGAAACCGAGTACACCTCGGCCTGCGCCTGGTTGACCGCCTCGTCCGCATCCAGGGATTCGTCGTAGCCGAGGGAGGTGACCCGGCCGCCGGCCGAGATCAGCCGGCGCTTGTAGGCCTTGGACTTTACGATCCGGGCGTAGTACTCGACGTTGCCGGCCGTGGGGACCGACTCCTGCAGCATCGCCAGGCCGGCCCGGCCGCCGACCCGCTCCAGCACGCCGGCCTTCTCCAGCTCGCGGCCGAGCGTCACGTTGTCGATCGGCTCGCCCTCCCGAAAGAGGTTGGTGGCGGCCTTGTAGATCTGACCGTTGTTCTCGCGGTAGAAGTCCTCGGCGTCGAGGATGTCGAGCACCCTGGTGATGGCGGCCTGATCCAGGAGGATGGCGCCCAGCACCGACTGCTCGGCGTCCAGGTCGTGGGGCGGGACCCGTCCCTCGAGCCGCGCTTCCCGGGGCGGCGCCGTTGCCAAGTCCGCCTACCGGTCTTGAGTGACGATCAGGTTGATGTGAGCCTGGACTTCGCGGTGCAGGTGCAGCACCACCCTGTGCTCGCCGAGCGTCTTGATCGGCTCCGGCAGCTCGATCTTGCGGCGGTCGACCTCGACCTGGTGCTGCTGCTTCAGCGCGGTCGCGATGTCCTCGTTGGTCACGGAGCCGAAGGCCTTGCCCTCCTCCCCCACGCGCAGGCGTACGACCACCGTCTTGTTACCGATCTCGTCGGCGAGCTCCTGGGCCTCGTCGCGCTCCTTGGCCTCGCGCTTGGAGGAGACCTCCCGGATGCGCTTGGCCTCTGTCTCCACGCCCCGCCCCGCCAGGATCGCCAGCCGGCGGGGGATCAGGTAGTTGCGGCCGTAGCCGTCGGCGACGTCCTTCACATCCCCGGCCCGACCGACGTTGTCGACGTCCTTGGTGAGCATGACTTTCACGCGGATTCGTCCTCCAGGTCATCTTGATTCCGATGCGGCCGGGCCTCCCAGGCGCGGCCCAGGGCCGAGGCCGCCCGGCGGCGGGCGCCCCCCTGGAGGGCCCGCCGGTCTCTGTCGAAGCGGCTGGTGCCGGCCTTGATGGCGGCCGAGTGCTCGCGCACCAGCTCGTCCGGGCAGGACTCGACGAAGACCTTCACGGCCAGGATGCCCAGGGCGAGCATGTCCAGCTCGCCGACCACGGGGATCCAGGCGGGCAGGTCGAGCGGGCTGACGATGACGCCCAGAGCCCCCACCAGGGCGACCTTGGGAGCCATCGGCACCCGGTCGTCGCGCAGCAGGCAGTAGCCCAGCTTGCCGTTTCGCGGGACGTCCATCAGGAGCGCGCGGACACGTGCGAATTTCAGGGGCATGGGAAGCGAGCTAAAGGTTACCCCCTTTTGACGGCCGGGCGGAGGAGCCGTAACCTCGCGCCATTGTGAGCTCCAGCAGTCTCGCCGGTCCCGTCGCCCCCTGGACCTTCGGCCGCCACGTGGCGCTCAGCTCAGGCTGGTTTGGGTTCAACTTCCACTGGCTCCCGATCGGGTTCATCCTGATCCAGGCCCAGGTGCGGGAGCTGGTCCCCCGCGCCAGCGAGGGTACGAGCATCGGCTTGGCCGTGGGCCTGGGCGGAGTGTTCGCCGTCACGGTCCCGCCCCTGGTCGGCCACTTCTCGGACCGCCTCAACACCAGGTGGGGACGCCGGCGGCCGATCCTGGCCGCCGGCACCGTCCTGAACCTGGTCGGGCTGGCGATCATGGCCACGGCCACGACCTATTCCCAGCTGGTCATCGGCTACCTCTGGATTCAGCTGTTCAACAACGCCGCCAGCGCCGCCTACGCGGGGATCATCCCTGACGTCGTCCGGGACGAGGAGTTCGGCAGGGCCAGCGGCTTCCTGGCCGCCATGAACAACCTGGGCGGAATCCTGGGAGTGGGCGCCGCACTGCTCTTCTCGAGCCTGCACCAGATCCGGCTCACCTACGCCGTGATCGGCGCCGTGATCGTGCTCTCCATCCTGCCCGTGCTGTGGGCGTCCAGGGGCGAGGGGATGAATGCCCCGACGGCCCGGCCCCGGCAGGGGCTGGTCGCCGAGGTACGGCGGTTTCTGGAGCCCCTGCGGGGCGGCGATTTCGCGTGGGTCATCTTCACGCGCCTGATGATCACGGCCGGCATCAACGTGGTCGCCTACTTCCTCTCGCCCTTCTTCAGGGATGTGGTGCATG
>JALZAP010000189.1:0-2176 GCA_030948245.1 Candidatus Dormiibacterota bacterium
CTGGGCACCGAGCCGATGGTTCTCGTCGCCAGCCAGCCGACACGCGGCATCGACGTCGGTTCGATCGAGTTCATCCACCAGCAGATCGTCGCCCAGCGCGACAAGGGCATGGCCGTCCTGCTGGTGTCCTCCGAGCTTGACGAGGTGCTCTCCCTGAGCGACCGGATCGCGGTGATCTACCGAGGCCGGATCGTCGCCATCGTCGACGGTGCCGATGCCGACCGTGATCGGATCGGCCTCCTGATGGCGGGAGGGGCGGCGGCGTGAGCCGGCTCTGGGGCCGCGTGCCGACCTGGGTGATCAATGTCCTGATAATCCCCATCGCGTCGGTCGTCCTCGGCTTCCTGGTGGCGGCGATCGCGGTGGTCGCCACCGGTGCCGACCCGAGCCTCGCCTACCTCTACCTCTTCCAGGGCGCCTTCACCAACAACAACGCCTTCGCCGAGACACTGGTCAGCTCGGTTCCCTACATCTTCCTCGGGCTGGGCGTCGCGCTCGGCTTCCGCGCCGGTCTCTTCAACATCGGCGCCGAGGGTCAGTTCTACATCGGTGCGCTTGCCGGCGTGTTCGTCGCCTACTCGATCCATGGACTGCCGGCGATTGTCGAGGTCCCGCTGGCCCTGCTGGCGGCGATGGCGGCCGGCTTCCTCTACGCGGGCATCGCCGGCTTCCTGAAAGCGCAGACCGGAGCCCACGAGGTGATCACCACGATCATGCTCAACTACATCGCGTTCCTGATCGCGAACTACCTGGTGACCACGCCGGGCCTGATGCTCGACCCCCA
The DNA here is from genome assembly GCA_030948245.1 of Candidatus Dormiibacterota bacterium. Classification (GTDB taxonomy): domain Bacteria; phylum Chloroflexota; class Dormibacteria; order Dormibacterales; family Dormibacteraceae; genus UBA6019. The sequence goes on from JALZAP010000189.1 coordinate 785, forward strand.
CACCAGGACGCCGCGAACGCCGTACATCGACGCCAACGCAACCCTCCCCATAATCTTTCCCGCCAGCCGCCTCCACCTCGGCTTCCTGCTCGCGCTGCTCGCGGTTCCGCTGGTCTGGTTCTTGATCGAGAGGACGACCGTCGGCTTCCGGCTCCGGGCGGTCGGCTTCAATGCCGGGGCGGCTCGGGCGGCGGGCATCTCGGTCGCCCGCACGACGGTGCTCGCGATGGGGATATCGGGCGCGCTGGCTGCGACGGCGGGGATCGTCCAGGTGCTCGCCATCCAGCACGACATGACGCCGGCCGTCGCGTCGGGATACGGCTTTGACGCGATCGCCGTGGCGCTCCTCGCCCGGAGCAACCCGTGGGGCATCCTGCCCGCCGCGCTGCTCTTCGGCGCGCTCCATAACGGGGCCGGCTTCATGCAGCTGCAGACGACACCCCAGGTCTCGGCCGACCTCATCGCGATCGTCCAGGCGTCGGTGATCGCGTTCGTCGCGGCGCCCGAGATCATCCGCTGGCTGCTCCGGCTCCGCCGGCAGCAAATCGCCATCCCCGCGGTCGCCATCACCCAGGAAGGAGCCACGCCGCCCCATGCATGAGATGGCCCTGCTCGTGGGCAACCTGCGAGCCAGCGACTTCGCCGTATTCGGGTCCCAGACCCTGGTGACGGCAACGCCGCTCACCCTGGCCGCCCTCGGCGGCGTCATGAGCGAGCGTTCCGGGGTGGTCAACATCGCGCTCGAGGGGATCATGCTGACGGGCGCCTTCGTCGGCTACGGGGTGGCCTTCCTGACCCACAACCTCTGGCTCGGGCTGATCGCCGCCGTGCTGGCCGGGATGCTGATCGCGGCCATCCATGCCATCCTGGCGATCAGCTTCATCGTCGACCAGATCGTCAGCGGGACGGTGATCAACATCCTCGCCATCGGCATCACCGGCGTGTTCTACCGAACCTACCTGGAGTCCCAGTCGGTGGCAGGCCCGGGGACCTTGCCGGTTTGGCACGTGCCGGTGCTGTCAGACCTCCCGGTGGTCGGCCAGATCCTGTTCCAGAACGCCTTCATCACCTACGCCATGCTGGCGCTGGTCGTCATCGTCTACCTGGTCATCTTCCACACGACCTGGGGCTTGCGCACCCGGGCCTGCGGCGAGCACCCCCAAGCGGCTGAGACCGCAGGCATCAACGTCTACCTGGTGCGGTACGTGAACGTGATCATCTCGGGCGGTTTGGCCGGCCTCGGGGGCGCCTACTTCAGCCTCCAGCAGATCGGCAACTTCCTCCCCGGGATGACCGGCGGCCGCGGCTTCATCGGCCTGGCGGCGATGATCTTCGGCCGCTGGACGCCAATCGGCGCGTTCGGAGCATCGCTCCTCTTCACGGGGTCGGATC
>JALZAP010000189.1:2186-4515 GCA_030948245.1 Candidatus Dormiibacterota bacterium
GGTCGGATCAGATCGCGAGCCGCGCCATCGCATTCGGCGTCCACGTTCCCGGCCAGTTCCTGGCCATGCTGCCCTACCTGCTGACAATAGTCGTCCTCGCCGGCGCCGTCGGCCGTGCCGTCGCGCCCGCCGCGGATGGCAAGCCCTACCGCAAGAGCTGACAACTTTTCAAACGGTTTTCCACAACGCTCAGCGCGGCGTTATGCTGCGTCCAATACGAATGTGTGTTCCCGACATCCGGGAGCGACGGACACTTCGTGGCTGGGGGTAGAAGCCGGCTCGGACGCCGGGACAGGTATTTCCGAGAGGGGCAGCATGGCCAGTGAACCGGGCGTGTCAAAGCTACGCATGGAGACCAACGGAAACGGGAGCGCGCTGAGCGAGGGGGTGGCCGCCGAGGTGACCACTCACGCCCCGGCGATCGCTGCGCCGGTCAGCCCGCTGCCGGCCGCCGACAGCGACCCGAGCATCCTCGCTCGTGGCGACTCGGCCAGCGGACGCTGGATCATCAACGGCGACGGCGACGTGCTGGGCGAGTTCTCGGGTGAGATCGAGTGCGCCGGCAACCTGGTCGTCGGCAAGGGCGCCGTGGTGGCGGCGACGATCCGCGGGAACGACGTGACCATCGCGGGGCTGGTTCGAGGCAACATCACCGCCTTCGGCAAGCTCTGGATCGCGTCCACCGGGCGGCTCGAGGGCGACGCGCGCGTGCTTGCCCTCGTCGTCCAGGAGGGAGGAGTCCACCACGGCATCATCCGCGTCCACCCGGAGGGCGTCCCGGAGGACGGCTCGGAGGGCGTGGAGGCGACTCCCGCCGTGGATCCCGAGGCCTCCGGCCAGACCCGCGTCGACCGGGTCAAGAAGTTCTGGGGAGAGTTCTTTTAGGCCGGAAAACCGGCGCCTTCGCTATCAGATTTTGCGGTATGCTCGCTTCACGAAGTGATGGCGAGGGTACCCCTTAGCAAGATCGAGCTCGACGAGGACGAGATGATCGTCGAGGGCTTCGAGGGCGAGCTCGAAGGCATCCGGGTCTGGGTGACGGCGGTACTCGAGCGCACCTGCGTCTACGAGACCGCGGAGTTGGAGCGCAAGCTGGTCAGCAAGGCCAAGATCCTGGTCGAGCGCGACTCGGTCCCGATCCGCCGGCGCAAGATGGGCGGTCCGCCGGGCGCCGACCAGAAGGGTCGCGGCAAGCCCGGCCCCAAGCCCGCCGCGGTCAAGGCCGCGGCCGAAGCTGCTGAGGCGGAAAGACTCAGCGACCCCCTGGCCTGAGACCGGAACGGGCCTCGGTCACGTTGCGCTAAGTTTCAGCCGGTAATGGCAACCGCCCAGCTGGCAGACCGCAACCTCGCCCTGGAGCTGCTCCGGGTGACCGAGGCGGCCGCGCTTGCGGCGGCGCCCCTGCAGGGCCGCGGCGACAAGCTGGCGGCCGACCAGCGCGCTGTCGACGCCATGCGCAGCGCCCTCGGCTCGGTCGACATGAAGGGCACCGTCGTCATCGGCGAGGGCGAGAAGGACGAGGCGCCGATGCTCTATTTCGGCGAGGAGATCGGCAACGGCCTGGAGCCGGAGGTGGACGTCGCCGTCGACCCCATCGACGGGACCGAGTTCACCGCCAATGGGCTACCGGGGGCGATGTCGGTCGTCGCCCTCGCCGAGCGCGGCAGCATGTTCAGCAGCCACGTCCACTACATGGAGAAGCTGGTCGTCGGGCGCCGCGCCCGCGCCGTCATCGACATCGACATGCCGGTCGAGTGGAACCTGAAGCGGATCGCCAAGGCGGAGGGGATGCACCCGCGCGACCTGACCGTGATAATCCTCGACCGGGAGCGGAACAAGGCGCTCATCGAGCAGGTCCGCGAGGTGGGTCCGCGTATCTCGCTGATCTCCGGAGGCGACGTTGCCGGCGCGATCACGGCCGCCAACGAGCAGGTGACCGGCAAGCACGTGCTGATGGGAAGCGGGGGAGCCACCGAAGGTGTCCTCGCCGCCTGCGCGGTCAAATGCCTGCACGGTGACATGCAGGCCAAGCTGCTCCTCAAGGATGAGGAGCAGAAGGCGATCGCTGCTCGGGAAGGACACCCCGAGGGCAAGGTCCTGACGATCGACGACCTCTGCTCCGGCGACAACATCTTCTTCGCAGCCACCGGGATCACGACCGGCGATCTGCTCAAGGGCGTCCGCTACGAGGACTTCTACGCCTACACGCACTCGATGGTGCTCCGCCTCGCCTCCGGCACCATGCGCTATGTGGATGCCTGGCACGAGATGAGCAAGCTGCGCGCAAAGGGTCTGCTGCCCGAACAGGTTCTCTAAACAGAAGGAAGGC
>JALZAP010000190.1 GCA_030948245.1 Candidatus Dormiibacterota bacterium
ACAGTGGCCCGCCCATCAATTCAAGGGTACCGTGACCCGCCCGCCCTCGCGCCAACGCAAGAAGCGGGGCGCCGCGAACGTTGGCATGACATGGAAGAACTCCTCCGAGCCGCCGGTCGGAGCATAACGCTCCGGCGCGCCACCCAACGATGGGTCGAATACGCAGTCGTTATGTGGATCGTCGCCCTCGCCGTGCTCACCCTGGACCGATGGCAGGACTGGAACCTGACCACGATCGTGGTCTCGTTCATCCTCCTGGGAGTCTCGTTCGCCGGTATCGCGATCCTCCACAACCTGCGCTTCATCGAGTCGGCCCGCCGCGAGCGGGTGCTCGCCAAGCGGTTGGATCACGACCACAAGCAGCGTCCTCGTCCCTCGGCCGATTGACAGGCGCAACGCCGCGGGGATAGTGTCGCCGGGACCTCCCGTCCCGAAAGGACGGCCCACGGAGTTAAGGAGTCCAGTTGCGTTCGGTCGTCGTTTGCCTTCCCACCTATAACGAGGCCGAGAACATCGAGCTCGTGATCGACGGGCTATTCGCAGCCGAAGCATCTCTGCACATCCTCGTCGTCGACGACGGGTCGCCCGACGGGACCGGCGACATCGTGGCGCGGCGCGCCGCTGGCGACCCGCGGATCTCCCTCATCCGGCGGCCCGGCCGGCTGGGCCTGGGTACCGCCTACATCGCGGCTTTCAGCCAGGGCCTGGAGCAGGAACACACCCACTTCCTGACCATGGACTCCGACCTATCCCACGCCCCCGATCGCGTCCCCGCCCTGATCGCAGCCGTCGACGCCGGCGCCGACCTCGCGATCGGCTCCCGCTACAGGCCCGGCGGCTCGATCGTCGGCTGGGGCCTCCACCGCCGGGTCCTCAGCTTCGGCGCCAACAGCTTCGCCAAGCTCTGGCTCGGCATCCGCGCCAAGGACTGCACCAGTGGCTTCCGCTGCTACCGGCGTGTCGCGGTCGAACTGCTGGTCCAGGCGCCCGTTCGCGCCCGGGGTTACTCGACCCTGGTCGAGCTCCTGGTCCGCTGCCAGCGAGCGGGGTTCACCGTCGTCGAGGTGCCGATCCGCTTCGTCGACCGCGTCCATGGAAAGTCCAAGATGAGCTCGCGGGAGATGATCGACGGCATCGCCAGCGTGGTCACACTCGGCTCGGCCCTTGCGGCTGAGAAGGCGCAGCGGCCGGGCGTCGGCGAGCCTGTCGCCGAGCCCGACGGACCCGCTTGACCGCTCGTCCGGCCCGGGTCGCTATCCTCTCAGTTAGTGGCTAAGTCCTCCGTGCGCGAGCTGCTTCGCGCCCCTGGCGGGAAGGAGCCGCGCGTCAACCTGATTGACGTCGACGCCGACCGCACCAAGTGGGTCAGCGAGAAAAAGGCTCTCAAGAAGCTCCGCAAGCAGCAGGAACAGCTCTTCGACCTCCAGAGCCGGCTCTGGGCCGAACAGAAGCGCTCAGTCCTGATCTGCCTCCAGGGCATGGACACGAGCGGCAAGGACGGCACCGTGAAGCACGTGATGACGGGGATGAACCCGGCCGGGGTCGACGTCGACACCTTCAAGGCGCCGACCCCGGAGGAGAAGCGTCACAACTTCCTCTGGCGCTTCAAGGAGTTGCTCCCCTCCCCAGGCACGATCGGCATCTTCAACCGTTCCTACTACGAGGACGTGCTGATCGCACGGGTCCACAAGCTGGCCGCCGAGACGACCATCGAGAACCGTTACGGCGAGATCAACCGCTTCGAGCAGCAGTTGGCGCGCCGTGGCGTGGTATTGCTCAAGTTCTTCCTCCACATCAGCTATGAGGAGCAGCGCGAGCGCTTGCTGGCGCGCCTGGAGGACCCCGACAAGCACTGGAAGTTCAGCGAGAACGACATCAATGAGCGCGCCTTCTGGGATGACTACACGAGCGCCTATGACGCCGCACTGACGCGCTGCAACACCGCCCGCGCGCCGTGGTACGTGATCCCCGCCAACAACAAGTGGTACCGCGATTGGGCGGTCGCCCAGATCCTGATCGAGACGCTGGAGGAGATGAACCCGCAATTTCCTCACCCCAAGCTGAACGTGAAGGCCCTCGAGAAGCGCCTCAGCAAGCCCTCCGGCTGAGGACACCGCGGAGGCCCTTAACTTCCCTGGTTCGCACGCGGCCGGGCCCGCCCTCACACTGTGCCGGTGACCCCGCGGCAGGTGCTTCACGACGTGTTCGGCTTGGAATCCTTCCGGCCGGGACAGCTCGAGGTGGTCGAGGCCCAGCTGGCCGGCCGGGACGTGCTCTCGGTCGCCCCGACAGGCTCCGGCAAGTCGATCAGCTATTGGGTCCCGGCGCTCGTCGGCGACGGGCTCACGATCGTCGTCTCGCCGCTGATCGCCCTTATGAAGGACCAGGTCGACCGCCTCCGCCAACTCCATGTCAAGGCGGCGCACATCAACTCCTCGCTCTCCCGCGCCGACCAGCAGGAGACGCTGCGGGTCGCCCGGCTGGGAGGTTTCCAACTGCTATACGTCGCTCCCGAGCGGCTCTCCCGGCCCGGCTTCCTGGACCGTCTCGCGGAGGCGAAGATCAGCCGCTTCGTCGTTGACGAGGCGCACTGCATCTCCAGCTGGGGGCACGACTTCAGGCCCGACTACCGAGTCCTCGGCCGAGCCCTCGAGGCGTGCGGCCGGCCGCCGGTCGGAGCGTTCACGGCGACCGCCACCCCCGCGGTGCGCGACGACATCGCCCGCAGCCTCGGCCTCCGCGACCCGCTCGTCTCGGTCACCGGGTTCAACCGCCCCAACCTCCGCCTGGAGGTCCTCCGGCCGAAGGGCCAAAAGGAGAAGCTGGCCGCGCTCCGCAGCCGTCTTGACCCGGCCGGTGGCCGCGCCCTCGTCTACTGCGGAACGGTGGCCGCCTCGGAGGAACTGGCCGCCGCGATCTCCGGCTGGGGGATCCCGGCCGTCCCCTACAACGGCAGGCTGCCGGAGGCGGCCCGGCGGAAGGCGCAGGAGGACTTCGCGGCCAACCGGGTGAAGGTCGTCGTCGCGACGTCGGCTTTCGGGATGGGCATCGACCTGCCCGACATCCGGCAGGTGGTCCATTTCCAGTCGCCCGGCTCGCTCGAGGCCTACTACCAGGAGGCCGGCCGGGCTGGGCGCGACGGCGAACCCGCCACCTGCCTGCTCCTTCACTCCGGTTCCGACCGGGAGCTCCACTCCTACTTCATCGAGCGCTCCTTCCCGGAGCCGAGCGACGTCGTCGCGGTGCATGCGGCGCTGCGCCGGCTCGGGTCCTGGTCGGTCGATGCCGACGAGGTCCGGCCGCTCCTCCCCGACAGCGCCTGGCGCTCGCTGGAGGCGAGCAGGGTCGTCCTGGAACGGTCGGGGGCCCTGCTCGCCGACGGATCGGTGGCGGGCTTCGACGCCCGGGCGGCGAGCCTGGAGGTGATGGCCGAGCAGAAGCAGCATGCCTACGCCCGCCTCGCCCAGATGACCAGCTTCGCCACCATTCGCAGCTGCCGCCACGCCCGGATCGCGGATTACTTCGGCGAGCAGGGCGTCGCCCGCGCCTGCCAAGCCTGTGACAACTGCCTGGCCGGCTCGCGGCCCACGGGAGCTGCCGTCGCGGAGGAGGTGGTGAGGGCGGCGCTGGCCGGCGCGGCGCGCTTCACGGGCCGGATCGGGGTGGTCAACCTGGCCGCCGTGCTCGGAGGCCGGGAGACCAGGTGGACCCGCGAGCACGATTGGGTCCGCGAGGTGCCCGCCTACAACACGCTCCCGGGCTGGAGCGAGGACCGTGTCCGGCGGCTCTTCACCGAGCTCATCGACGGCGGCCTGGTCGGACAGACGCCCGGTCAGTACCCGATGGTGATGCTCACCGACCTCGGCCGGGAGGTCCTCGCCGGCCGGTCCGACGTGGCTGTCTCACTGCCCTCCGAGCCGGTGCCGATCGGGTTGAGCGCCGTTGACAGGGCGGCGGCCCCGGACCCTGATCTCTTCGAGCGGCTGCGCCTCTGGCGGACCGGGATCGCCCGCCGCGACGGGGTGCCGCCCTATGTGGTGTTCCACGATCGAGCCTTGGCCGAGCTTGCCGTTCGGCGCCCGACCGACCTCGACCAGCTGGCGACCGTACCCGGGGTCGGCCCCGGCAAGCTGGCCCGCTACGGCCGGGAGCTGCTGGACCTGCTGGCGGCCGATCAGGCCTCGGCCGGCTCCGGCTCGGGCAGCACCGGTTCGACCTCGTCCTCCGGCGGCTCCGACGCCCACCAGCCGTCGTAGGTGCCGTTGTTGGGGCGCGCGAGGTTCCTGAACTCGATTCCCATCGCGGCGATGTGCTCGGGCGTCGGGACGGCCCGGCTGACGGCTTCCAGCAGCCAGCGCCCGGGCGGGCTGGGATCGACGTAGGTCGCGTAGCCGGCTTCCTCGAGCTGTGCCGCAACCCGCCGGGCCGGTCCCTCGCCGGCGAAGTAAAGGAAGGCCTCGATCACCGCCTCTTCAGAGAGGTCGAGGCCCGAGT
>JALZAP010000191.1 GCA_030948245.1 Candidatus Dormiibacterota bacterium
GTAGAGGTACACGCTGTTGAGCACCTCGCGCCCGGCCTCGGGCAGCCCGAAGCTGACGTTGCTGATGCCGAGCACGGTGCGGGTCCCGGGGAAGTGCTTCTTCAGCTCGGCCACCGCATTGATGGTGTGGGGGGCCGAGGCGCGGTAGTTCTCGTCGCCGGTGGCGGCGGGGAAGACCAGCGAGTCCCAGATGATGTCCTCGGGCTTGACGCCGTACTTCTCGGTTAGCAGCTGGTAGCTGCGCTCGGCCACCCTGACCTTGTCCTCGGTGGTGATCGCCTGGCCCTTCTCGTCGATGCAGCCCACCACCAGCGCCGCGCCGTACTGGTGAGCCTGGGGTGCCACCGCTTCGAACCGCTTCTCGCCGTCCTCGAGGTTGATGGAGTTGATCACCGACTTCCCCTGGCACCACGGCAGCGCGCGCGCGATCACCGCGGCGTCGGTGGAGTCGATGACAAACGGGACCTTGACCAACTTCGTGGCGATGGCGAGGAAGCTCTCCATGTCAGCCGCCTCTTCGCGCTCGGTGCTGGCCAGGTTGACATCGATCAGCTGCGCCCCGGCTCGCACCTGCGCCCTTGCGATCTCCGCACCTTCCTCAAATGACTCTGACTCGACCAGGCGCTTGAACTTGCGGCTACCGGTGACGTTGGTGCGTTCCCCGATGAGCAACGGTCGGTTCGCCTCCTCGCACTCGAGGTAATCGATCCCGCTCACATGCGTGAGCAGCCGGCCGGACGGGATGGGGCGCGGTTTGCCCGCCCGGGCGGCCTCGCCGATGGCGTGGATGTAGTCGGGGGTTGTGCCGCAGCAGCCGCCGACCAGGTTGAGCCAACCGGATGCGGCGAAGCGGCCCAGGGTCTCGGCCATCATCGTCGGGGTCTCCGAGTAGTTGCCGAGCTCGTCCGGAAGGCCGGCGTTGGGGTAGCAGGAAACAAAGGATCGCGCCATCTCCGACAGCGTCCGGATGTGGTCGGTCATGAACTCCGGCCCGGTGGCGCAGTTGAGCCCGATCGTGGTCATGCCGGCGTGCTCGACCGACGTGTAGAACGCGTCGACGCCCTGGCCCGCGAGCATGGTGCCCATCGGCTCGATCGTCCCCGAGAGCATCAGCGGCACCCGGAAGCCGAGCTCGCGGAAGGCGGCCCAGATCCCGAGGACGCCGGCCTTGACGTTGCGGGTGTCCTGCGATGTCTCCAGCAGCAGGGTGTCGGCGCCGCCTTTCAGCAGTCCCAGCGCCTGGACCCGGTAGGTCTCGCTCAGCTCGTCGAAGGTGATCCCACCGGTGACGCTGATCGCCTTGGTGGTCGGCCCCATCGACCCGGCGACGAAGCGATCAGGGCCGAACTCGGCCGCGACCTCGCGGGCCAGCCTGGCTGCGGTTTCGCTGATCTCCTCGGCGCGGTCCTGGAGCCCGTACTCGCCCAGCACCAGCGGCGTGCTGCCGAAGGTGTCGCTGCCGACCATGTCCGACCCCGCCTCGAAGTAGGCCCGGTGCATCCCCTTGACGATCTCCGGGCGGGTGACCACGAGGTACTCGTTGCAACCCTCGAGGTCGGGGCCGCCGAAGTCCTCGGCGGTGAGGTCGCAGCCCTGCAGGTAGGTCCCCTGGGCGCCATCCAGCAGCACGATCTTGGAGCGCAGCAGCTCCTCGAACTGCTGGCCCCGTTCAGATAGCGGCAGGTCCCCTGGAGGGGGTGGGAATAGGTGTGCGGAATCGGCGGCCATGGTGAGTTCTAATGCTACTCCCGGCCTGATCTCGAGCCATATTCCGCCGCCGCCAGGCAGGCCGATGCCGCTGGAGGCTTACAGGCCTAGTAGCCGTAGGCGTTGTCGATCACGAGCCTCCAGGCTCCGTCGGGATCGCGCCGGACGACGTCCGTGGTCGTCCCGCTGAACTCCAGCGGCTTGCCGTCGGCGTCGGTCGCATCGCCGGTCCACCGGGAGAGGACAAGCGCGATGTCGCCGGACTGGAAGACAGTTGCTGGCTCCATCTTGATCTGGAGCTTCAGGCCGAGGAACCCTGAGAGGGCGCCCTTGGCCGCGTCGATGCCGGTAACGACCGTGCCCGGCTGGGCCACCATCGTCACGTCCGCCTCATACAGTGCCAGCAGCCCCTCGAGGTCGCCGGCGTTGCACGCCTGCTGCCAGCTGCTGTGAACCTCGGCGGGTGAGCTGGCGATCGAAGCTGCCATGTGCTCCTCCTTGAACAGACGGCCGAATTCCGGGCGACCACACGAGTCTTGAGAAATCGGACCTTGGAAGACCATCGTCCCGCCCCGCCGGGTCGGTTTACATCAGGGAACCCCCTGATCCTTAGCTTGGCACCGGGTCGCCGATTTTGTTGGACGTGGCGGGGTGGTCGTGCCTAGAACTGCGGCTTGACCACCATGTCGAAGACGATCCCGAGCGCGATCACGGCCAGCACGATGCCGACGATCCGGCCGCGCATCGCGAGCCGCTTGTAGGCATCCGACTCCCAGCCATCGGCTTCGACCGTCTTGATCTGATGGCTCAGGGTCGGGGTGTAGACGCCGAAGCCCAGCGCCGCCAGGACCAGCCAGGCGACGATCGCGATCACGATCCACGTTGTCCGGTATGAGATGCCGCCGACGTATGCCAGCAGCAGCCCGGTGAGCAGCAGGCCGATGTAGCAGGGGTTGGCGATGCGGTCGTCGATGAACTTGATGCCGCGGAGGGTGTAACCGAGGTGCTGCGGATCCTGGGCGCTGCGGGCGCCCCAGATACCGTAGGTGGCGTTGGACCCGACCGCGACGATGGCCAGCAGCACGTGGACGTACTTCAGCGCCAGGTACCAACTCACCCCGCGATTCTATGGGGGGCGGCTCGGGCCCCTCAGCCGCTAAACCAGCGTTCACCGATGCTAAACTCATCTCGGTTCCGTCACAGCCACGTCCTGGAGGATTCCGATGGCCATCGACACCCAGCTGATCACGCTCACCGACTCTGCCGCCGACCAGCTGCGGACCATGATCGAGAAGAAGGACAATGCCAGTCTTGGGCTGCGCGTGTGGGTGCAGCCGGGAGGGTGCTCGGGCTTCTCCTATGGCATGGCCCTCGATGATGCCCCCCTCGACGACGACGTTGTCAGCGAGATATCCGGTCTCAAGGTGATCGTCGACAGCTACTCGGCCCAGCACCTCGGCGGGGCCAAGGTCGACTACCTCGACTCCCTGATGGGCGCCGGCTTCACCGTCCTCAACCCCAACGCGGTTTCCAGCTGCGGCTGTGGCCACAGCTTCGAGTCGGCCCAGGGCGGTGGCGATGCCCACTCCTGCGGCTCGGGAGGCTGCGCGCACTAAGCCCGGGCTACTCCCGCTCGAACGCGGGGCCGTTGGGAGTCGGGACCTCCCGCCAGCCAAACCGAGGCAGGGTGACGTCGCTTCGGCGGCCGAAGATTCGCATCAGCGAGGCCGTGTCCTGGTCGGCGAAGAGCGCAGCGGCGTCGAACACGTCGGTGATGTCGAGTCGTAGGCGGCGGGCGCACTCGTAGTGCGGCGCCAGGCCGACGAGGACATCGCGGAAGTCGCGGTGGCCGGCGTTGGCAAAGGCCTCCGCCACCAACCCCGCAACCAGGATCTCCCCGCGCTCGGGGTCGGGCACACCGTGAGCCAGCAGCATTTGTGGCGCCCGGCTCCCGAAGATGCCGACCACTGCTCGCCGGTGGTCATCGAGGGCGGCGGCGAACCCCGGCGCCAATGTCGAGCCGGCCGCCTCAATCGCACGGCAGATCTGCAGGATCTCCCTGTCGGTCGTGGACGGCACCGGTTCCCGGATGTAGACGTGGGTGGTGACGCCGCCAAGGTAGGCGGTGGCCTCGGCTATGAAACTGGTGAAGGCGGCCGCCACCGACGGCACCTAAGGCGCCGTAACGGACCCCGGCAGGCCGTACATCCCCCTGTAGAAGATCAACGGGAGTCCGTCGCCAAGCTCCGCATCGGTCGCCTCACCGATGAAGATGGTGTGATCCCCGCCGTCGTAGTGGGTATAGCTGCGCGCGGCCAGGTAGGCCAGGCACTGGCTCAGCTGGGGCGCCCCGTATGGACCCGGGGTCGTCTCGACCCCCTCGAACTTGTCGATGTCCGCGGTCGCGAAGCGCCGGGCGATCTCCTCCTGCTGGTCGGTGAGGATGTTGACCAGGAAGCCGTCAGCCTCCAGCATCGTCGGGTGGCTGGCAATGGCGCGGTCGACGCAGACCAGCAGCAGCGCCGGGTTGAGCGAAACCGAGGTGAAGGAGTTGGCCGTCAGGCCGTGAACCTCACCCGAACGGCTGACCATCGTCACCACCGACACCCCGGTGGCAAAGTAGCCGCACGCGGTGCGGAACATCGCCTCGTCCATCCCGAAAAGCGTACAGGCCGGGTATGCGGTCGAATCAGCCCCGGCTCCGCGCCGGCTTGAAATCGAGGACCTCGGCCGCCAGCCGGAGACGGCACTCGAAGCCCTCCATCAGGATGTCGGTGACCAGCAC
>JALZAP010000192.1 GCA_030948245.1 Candidatus Dormiibacterota bacterium
GTCGTACCACTTGTGGGTGCCGGCGGTGCCGTCGTACTGGAAGTCGGTGCCGACCGCCTCCCACGTCTTGCCGCCGTCGTTGGAGCGCTGGAGGATCTGCCCGAACCAGCCGCTCGACTGGGAGGCGTAGAGCCTGTCGGGGTCGGCTGGCGAGGCGTTGAGATGGTAGATCTCCCAACCGGCGAAATGGGGACCGTCGACATCCCACTTCTCGCGCTTGGCATCCGATGTCAGGACGAAGGCGCCCTTGCGGGTTCCGACCAGAAGCCGTACTGAGCTCATCCCGTTTTCCCCTCACACAAAAGCCAAGCCTTCGATTCAAGCCAAGCTTGGTGGTCCAGATTACCCCTCCACGCTCAAGCCGGGCTGCACGGCTAGATTTCCAACAGAAATTATGGAGAACGCTCTCTGCCCCGTCCTGATCGGGCGCGAATCCGAGCTGTCCGAACTGGAGGACGCCCTCCTCGACGCCAACCGGGGCGGCGGCAAGGTCGTGCTCCTGAGCGGCGACGCGGGCATGGGCAAGACCCGGCTGGCCACCGAGATCCAGTCCCGCGCGCGCCAGATCGGCATGACGACACTCTGGGGCGGCTCCTCGGAAGCGGACCTCGAGCTGCCCTATCTGCCCTTCGTCGAAGCCCTCGGAAACCAGCTCTCCGGTCCCGCCCTTGAGGGGATCAGGCGCAGCCTCGGACCCGTTCGCCGCGAGCTCGCCCACCTCTTCCCTCAACTCGAGATCGACTTGTCTCCTCCCGACGTGGAATCCCAACAGGGCAAGCTCCGCCTCTTCGAAGCCATCCTGGTGCTGCTCACTCTGCTCGCCGACGGGCATGGCCTGCTCCTCGTGATCGAGGACCTGCACTGGGCGGACGCCTCGACGCTGGAGCTGCTCGACTACATGACCCGGCGGCTTCGCTCTTCCCGGATCATGGTCCTGGGCACCTACCGGAGCGATGAGCTGCACCGCAAGCACCCGCTCCAGCCGATGATCCAGGGTTGGCGCCGGGCGGGCATGCGGATCATCGAGCTGAAGCCGCTGGATGCGGATCGCGTGGCCGACATGGTGCATGCGATCTTCGACGTGACCGAGGTCGGCGAGGACACCAGGCGCTTCCTCCACGCTCGCTCGGAGGGCAACCCGTTCGTCCTCGAGGAGATCCTGAAGGCCGCCATCGACAGGGGCGACTTCTTCCGCACCGAATCGGGTTGGGGCCGCAAGGAGCTGTCGGAGATGCGGGTCCCCGAGACGGTCAAGGCCAATATCCTCCTCCGGCTGCACCGGCTGAGCCAGGACCAGGTGGCTGTGCTCCGGATCGCAGCGGTCCTCGGCACGACCTTCAGCTACGAGAGCCTCGAAACGCTCAGCGGACTCCCCGAGCGGATTGTCCAGGAGGCGGTCGAAATCGCCCTCCAGCAGCAGCTCTTCGAGGACAACCCGCGCGTCCGCGGTGGCTATCGCTTCCGCCACGCACTGACGCGGGAGGTCATCTACGACGACATCATCGCGCCCGTCCAGCAGCGGCTCCACGACCGCGCCGCCCGCCACCTCGCCGAGATCGGGGCTCCGGCCGTGGATGTCTCCTGGCAGCTGCTCGCGGCCGGTCGCGGCGAGGATGCGGTGCCCCTCTGCCTGGAGGCGGCCCAGGACGCCGAGGCCGCCTACGCCCACGCCGACGCGGTCGAGCTCTACCGGCGTGCCCTCCCCTTCGTCCGGGCCGAGCCGGAGCTCTCCCGGTTGCTCTGCCGACTGGGAGGCGCGCTCCATGCCGACGGCCAATCGCCTGCCGCAAAGGATTACCTGCTGGAAGGAATCCGAGGCATCGAAGCCGCCGGCGGCAGCGCGGCGGCGGCGTGGTACCGGCTCATCCTCGGCCGCTGCCACTGGGAGCTCAATCGCTCCGACCTCGCGCTCGTCGAATATGAGCGCGCGCGCGAGGAGCTCGAGAAGGCAGGCCCGTCCCACGACCTCGCCGTCGCCTATGTACGGCTCGCCGGACTGCGCCTCTTTCAGTTCGACCTGGAGGGATGCGAGAGGCTCGCTCGGCGGGCGATGGAGATCGCTGAAGCTTCAGGTGCCGATGGCGCGCGGATCTGGGCGATGGGCTTCCTGGGAAGCGCCATCGCCGGCGGAGGCAACGACGAAGGCCTGGACGTGCTCGATCGAAGTTTCGAGGAGGCCGTCGCGGCGGGCCACTACTCGATCGCCGAGAACATGCTCGTCAACAGCCTGGGAGCTCGTGGCAGCTACGGCCGCGCGGCCGAGGTGCTGGACCGGCTGGTCCTCTTCGAGCGGCTTCCGCCCTCCAGCTCGGTGGTGCTCATGCGAGCCCTTACCGAGGCCAACGCCCTTTGGGCTGTCGGCCAACCGGCCCGGGCGGCTGAGCTCCACAGCAGGGCGCTCGACCTCGCCCGAGAGCTGGGAGTGGTCATCTGGACCGCGCGGGCGACGGTCTGGCTAGTAGAGGACCTCACCGAGTGCGGCCGGCTGGAAGAGGCCGCCTCGCTGGTCCCCGACCTGCCCGACTTCCAGGAGGCGGAGGAGATCAACGCGCGCCTCTTCACGATTATCAACTTCCACCTCGCGAAGGGTGAGCTCGAGGAAGCCTGTAGAGAGGCACGAACGATCTTCGATCGCGAGCTGCTCGCCGTGAACGGCGAGGTGCGCGACGTGGCGGTCGCCGCCTTCCTCGCGGCCGGTGACCGGGAGGGGGCCGAACGAGTGGCGGGGCTCGGCGCGATGAATCTCGGAGAGCCCGTGGCGGCGGTCGCCCAGGAGCTCGTCAAGGGTCGGTTCGCGATCGCCGACGGGCGGCTGGAGATGGCCGCCGAGCACTTCCGAGGTGCCGCGGCTGCCTTTGAGAGCTGGGGCTACCTGACCTTCGAGGCGAACTCGCGCCTGCTGCTGGCCCAGGCGCTGATCGCGCTCGACCAACGGGAGGAGGGGATCGGGGAATTGATGACGATCGCCGCTCAGGCCCTACCCCGGGGCGCGGGCCTGACGCTCGGCCAGGCAAGGGCCATGCTCGCGAAGCTCGGCGTCGACTTCGGCGAAGCGGAGCTGCCCGGCTCGCCGGCCGGGGAGCCGCTCGCCGTCGGTGAGCGCTTCGTCACCGTGATCTTTGCCGACATCCGCGGCTACACGGCTCTGACGCGGGAGTCGGCCCCCGCCGACCTGCTGGGCCGGATCGCCGCCTACCAGCGCTGGGCGGCCGGCGAGATCGGGCGGCATCGCGGCATCGTGGACAAGTTCGCGGGTGACGCGGTGATGGCGACCTTCAACGTGTCGGGTGCGACAGTCGACCACGCCTCCCAGGCACTCGAGGCGGCCCTCGCGATCCGGGACAAGGCGGCGACGCTCGGCCTCCCGCTCGGCATCGGCATCGCCACCGGGCCGGCGGTGGTCGGTGCCCTGACGCGGGGCGCCAACGTCAGCGTCCTTGGTGAAGCGACCAACCTTGCCTCGCGGCTGCAGGAGCAGGCCGGCCCGGGCGAGATCCTGGTCGACATCGAGGCCCATCGCCGGGCGGCGCCTCTGGTCTCCCGCCGCCGGCTGCGGGCGACGCCGATCGAGCTCGAGCTGAAGGGTTTCGACCTGCCCGTGAGCGCGTTCCGATTGACGGCCGGCGATTAGAGCTCAGGAGCAGGAGCTGCCTGGCGTGTCGCACTCGGGTGTCACGCCGAACCAGGCGAAGTGGTGCCGGTTGCGGGCAATCCAGCGGTAAGCCGCCTCCTCGAGCAGCGCGACCGGCCGCAGCCGGTAGGGGAGCGCGAGCGGCAGCCAGACTCCGCCCAGCAGCTCCCAGGTCCGGCTGACCGCTGCGGCACCCTCCCGGCGCCGGCCGTCGGGCTCGATGAGCCAGGCGGCTCGGTCGGCCTCGGCGCGTGTCAGGTTGAAGCGCTCCAGCGCCCCGGGCGCCTGGTTCGGGATGACCTCGAGCCGCCCTTTGCGATCGCGCCGCCGCACCCAGTTGGCAACCCCCGTGCAGGGTCCGCAGCTGCCGTCGAAGAGCAGCGCCGGCTTCACGCCAGACGCCCTGCGGGGAGGCCCACGGCGGTACCGGCAAGCGCTGAGGATGTGTCATTGGTGCTTGTCAGAAAGTCAAGGATCCTTTACACTGGGTCTTGTGATGAACTCCAAACCCGTCAGCCGCCCCTGGATGCCCTATTACACCGAGTTCGCCGCGGCGCTGCTCGCCTATGGCGTCCTCCTCGCCGTCTCCCTGTTGAGCCTCAAGTCACTGTCCCACGACAGCGGTTGGAGGATCCCGATCGCACTGCTGCCGATGCTGCCCGCGGCGGGCGTCGTCGTGGCAGTGGTCCGCCAGCTCGGCCGGGTCGACGAGCTGCAGCGCCAGCAGCTGCTCGAATCGCTCGCTATCGCCTTTGCCGGGACCGCCCTGGTGACCTTCGGCTACGGGTTCCTGGAGAACGTCGGCTTTCCCCTGATCTGCTGGTTTTTATTTTTTAATTTGATTGCCGGGTTCTGTCG
>JALZAP010000193.1 GCA_030948245.1 Candidatus Dormiibacterota bacterium
GACCTCGCGGGCCTGGCCCTCGAGGTCCGTCAGCGCCTCACCCGCCGCTTCGGGGTCGCCGATCTCGAAGTCCACGTAGAAGAGGTATTCGAAGGGGCGATCGCGAAGCGGCCGGGAGTCGAGCCGGGTCAGGTTGACCGCCCGCGTCGAGAACGCTTGGAGCGCTCCCACCAGGCTTCCGGGCTGGTGGGCGGCAATGAAGGCCAGCGAGGCCTTGCTGTTCGGTGCCGCCGCCTCGGGCCGGGTCGGGATACCGCGCTCGACGACCAGAAAGCGGGTGCGGTTGGAGGGATCGTCCTGGATCCCCTCGGCGATTATCTCCAGCCCGTAGCGCTTGGCCGCCGACTTGCTGGCGATCGCCCCCAGGCCACGCGCCTGGCTCTCGGCGACCTGCCGGGCCGCGCCGGCGGTGTCCATGAAGGGAACCGCTTCGATGTTGTTGTCCGTCAGCCAGCGCCGGCATTGTGCCAGCGCCTGAGGATGGGAGATCGCCCGCTTGACAGCTTCGCCGTGGCCGAGCAGGCAGTGGCGGACCGGGTGGACGTACTCGCCGACCACCGTCAGCAGCCGGTTGTCCCAGAGCAGGTCGTTGACCTCCTGGACGATGCCGGCAAGGCTGTTCTCGACCGGCAGCACGGCCGCGTCCACCTTCCGCTCGAGGAGCGACTTGAAGGTCAGCGCGAAGGTTTCGTGGCCGATCGTCCGAGCACCCGGACGGACCGTCTGCGCCGCCTCGTCGGAGTAGGCCCCCGCCTCTCCCTGGTAGGCGACCGCGCCCAGCCTCGGGCTCACAAGCGGGCCGATGGAGGAGGTTGGCGAACGGCCTGTAGGCCAGCCGCTCGCGCAGCGAGCCGGCCGTTCGGCGAAGCGTCGTCAGCCTTCTTCATCGGCCTGCTGACCTAGCGGCTGCGGAGGCGGCGGTCGCCTCGGCCTCGGGTGGCTCGAGCCAGCTCATCATCTTGCGCAGCTCGGCGCCGACCGTCTCGACCTGGTGGCCGGCGTTCTCGGCCCGCAGCTCCATGAAGCGGCGGCGCCCCCCGGACTCGTTCTCGTCGATCCATTTCTCGGCGAAGCTGCCGTCCTGGATCTCGGTCAGCACCCGCTTCATCTCCGCCTTGACGTGGGCGTCGATGATCCGTGGGCCGCTCACGTAGTCGCCGTACTCGGCCGTGTCGGAGACCGAGTAGCGCATGAAGCCAAGGCCCCCGCGGTACATCAGGTCAACGATCAGCTTCATCTCGTGGAGGACCTCGAAATACGCCAGCTCGGGCTGGTAGCCGGCCTCGACGAGGGTTTCGAAGCCTGCCTTGATGAGCGCCGAGACGCCGCCGCAGAGGACCGCCTGCTCGCCGAAGAGGTCGGTCTCGGTCTCCTCCTTGAAGGTCGTCTCGAGGATCCCCGCCCGGCCGGCGCCAAGCGCGCGGGCGTAGGCGAGCGCACGCTCGCGAGCGCGCCCGGTCGCGTCCTGCTGGACGGCGACCAGCGACGGAGTGCCCTGGCCATCCTCGTAGGTCGAGCGGACCAGGTGGCCGGGTGCCTTGGGGGCGATCATCGCGACGTCGATCCCGGGATCGGGCTTGATCTGGCCGAAGTGGATCGAGAAGCCGTGGGCGAACATCAGCATGTCACCCAGTTTCAGGTTCGGCTCGATCGCCTCCCGATAGAGCCGCGCCTGCCCGACATCGGGCGTCAGGACCATCACCACGGTGGCCGCCTTGACGGCCGCGGCGACATCGCTGACGCGGACGCCGTCGGCCTCGGCCCGGTCCTTCGAGCGGCTGCCGGGATAGAGCCCGACGGTGACGTCCTCGCCGCTGTCCTTCAGGTTCAGAGCGTGAGCCCGCCCCTGGGAGCCGTAGCCGAGGATGGCGACCTTCTCACCGAGCTTGGGCGGGCAGTTGCTGTCGTAGAACATCTTCACGTTTAGGCGGTTCTCCTCATGGCTACGGGGCCGGTTCGGGCGAGCTCCTCGATTCCGAACGGCTTCAGGAACTCTATGAAGTCTTCGATCGTTGTCGTGTCGGCGGTCAGCTCGACCAGCTTGTCGGAAACCTTCCGGGCGCCGAACTGCTCGACCGTGGGCGGCACCTTCTCGAGCCGGACGATGAGCAGCTCGCGGCTGTAGGTGGACGCCTCGGTGATGTCTTCCACCGCGATCACCTCGATCAGGCGGTCGAGCTGCTTGGCGACCTGGTCGACCTCGGCGTAGCCGGCATCGACCGTCAGCGTCATGCGGGAGCGGCCGGCGACCGTGCTGGGGCCGACGGTGATGGTCTGGATGTTGAAGCCGCGGCGGCGGATCATGCCGCTGACCCGGGACATTACGCCGGGGTGGTTCTCGACGGTGACCGCCAGCAGGCGGAGGCGGTCATGCACCATTGGGCAGCTCCCAGAAGTCACTGATCCCCTTGCCGAGGGGGACGATCGGGTACACGTTGGCCTCGGGGTCGATCCGGAAGTCGATCAGGAAGGGTCCCTTGGTCCGCTGCGCCTCGTCGAAGGCGGGCCCGATCTCCTCGAACTTGTAGACCCGCCGCGCGGGAAGCCCGTAGGCGTCGGCGAGCTTGATGAAGTCGGGCATCTGGGTGAGGTCGCTCTGGGAGCGGACCCCGCCGTAGAAGTCGTCCTGGAACTGGCGGACCATGCCCAGCGAGAAGTTGTTGAGGAGCACGATCTTGACGTCCAGCTGGTGCTCGACCGCGACCGAGAGCTCCTGGGCGGTCATCACGAAGCCGCCCTCGCCGGCGACGCACCAGACGTCCTTGTCGGGGCGGCCGAACTTGGCCCCGATCGCGGCCGGCAGCGCGAAGCCCATGGTGCCCGCGCCGCCCGAGTTGATGAAGAGGCCGGGCTTGCTGTAGTTCCACCAGAGCGCCGCCCAGATCTGGTTCTGGCCGACATCGGCGACCACGATCGCCTCATCCCTGCAGCGGGAGTACATGTCGAGCAGCACGTCCTGCGGCTGCAGGTGGCCGTTCGACTTCGTGTACTTGAGCGGATGCTCCTCGCGCCAGGCGTCGATCTGGGTGAGCCACTCGCCGCGGTCGCTCGGCGGAGCCTGGACGTGGGGAAGCATTGCCGTGAGCGAGCGCTTGGCGTCGCCGACGACCTCGAGGTGGGGGCGGACGTTCTTGCCCATCTCGCTGGCATCGATGTCCACGTGGATGAAGTGCTCGGCCCGCGGCGCCCACTCGCTCAGCTTGGCCGTGACCCGGTCGTCCACCCGCATCCCGACCATCATCAGGACGTCCGCGTTCTGGACCGCCTTGATGTTCCAGCCGGTGCCCATGAAGCCGGTCATGTGAAGGGCGAGCGGGTGGCGGGTCGGAAAGGCGCCGACGCCGAGCAGCGTCGTGCCAACCGGCGTGCCGGAGCGCTCGGCGACGTCGAGCAGCTCCTGCTCGGCGCGGCTCAGGATGACGCCGTGGCCGGCCAGGATGACCGGCCGCTTCGCCTGTGCCAGCAGCTCCATCGCCCGCTTCGCCATGGCCGGGTCAGGCTCGTAGGCGGGACGGTAGCCGGGCAGCGCCGAGCAGGACTCGTAGGTCCACTCGCCGACCGCCTGCTGGGCGTCCTTGCAGACGTCGATGAGGACCGGGCCGGGCCGGCCGGTGGTGGCGATGTGGAAGGCCTCGGCCATGATCCGGGGGATGTCGTCGGCGTGCGTCACCAGGTAGTTGTGCTTGGTGACCGATTGGGTACAGCCGATGATGTCCGACTCCTGGAAGGCGTCGCTGCCCACCGTCTTGGAGGCGACCTGGCCGGTGATGGCGATCATCGGGACCGAGTCCATGAACGCGGTGGCCAGGCCGGTGACCATGTTCAGGGCGCCGGGGCCCGAGGTTGCCATGCAGACGCCGGGACGTCCCGTGGCGCGGGCGTAGCCGTCGGCCATGTGGGCGGCGCCCTGCTCGTGCCGGACAAGCACGTGCCTGAGAGCCGGGTGGTTCGGGAGATGCTGGTAGATGGGCAGGTTCGCCCCGCCCGGGTATCCGAAGATGATCTCGACGCCCTCCCGCTCGAGGGCCTCGAGGATCATGTCAGCTCCTGTCATTGCTCTTCAAAACATCTCCTGAAAACAACTGAAGCCCCCGCCCATTCCGAGGGCGGGGGCTTCAGCGCGAAGGGGAATCAGTTCGCGTTAGGCCCCGCCCCCAAGGGCAAGAAGTACGAGTACAAAGAGGGTCTCGGTGCGCGGTGGGGCCATCGTCGGTCGGAATCCTACCTGTCGGGACGCGTTCGGTCTAGTGCCCCGCTCACAAAGCTCGGTGGTGACCTATGTCCGCGGCATACCAATCCAGTTTGGGCTGGCGCCCAACCCCAACTCCTCGCCAACCCGACGCGCGACAGAAATCCGACTTCGGCGCGTCTAATATCCCAGCGGCATGATCCAGGTAGCCAAGGTCCGGCGTCCAAGCACGCGCCCCGTCGCCCCGCCGGCCGCAGCCCCAGAGCTGGCCGGCTGCCGGGTCGTCGTCGTGATG
>JALZAP010000194.1 GCA_030948245.1 Candidatus Dormiibacterota bacterium
CGCCCGCGAAGCGGTCCGCCTCGGCGACCGGGTGCTCGTCTTCACGAGCCGCCCGGGCCGGATCGCCGCCGAGTTCGAGGTCAACCTGCCACGACCGCGCTCACTCGACTCACCCGACGTCGCGGTGCTCTCTGGTCGCATCTCGGAGCGGCTACGCCGCGAGGTGCATGATGGCCGCTGACCCGGTCGCTGTGCTTCGGCCGCGGGAAGCCGAGGACCAGCCGCCTCGGCACGACCGCCAGCTTGCCGGGCGGGCGTGGGCCGCCACCTGGCCGAAGCTGGCCGCGATCGCGATCGTCCTCGGCATCTGGCAGCTGGTGGCCTGGAGCGGCTGGAAGCCCGACTACGTGCTCCCCGGCCCGGTGCCGGTCCTGGCGCGACTGGCTTTCGACCTGCACCAGCCCGACTTCTACGTGGGCGTGCTGATAACCATCCGGCGCGCGGTAGAGGGTTACCTGCTCGCGATCGTGCTCGGTACCATCGTCGGCCTCCTGGTGGCCCGCTTGGCGGTACTCCGCAAGGCGATCGGCTCGGCGATCACGGGCCTCCAGTCGATGCCGTCGATCGCCTGGTTCCCGCTCGCCATCCTGCTCTTCCAGCAGAGCGAGGCCTCGATCATGGCGGTGGTGGTCCTCGGCGCGGCTCCCGCGATCGCCAACGGGCTGCTGAGCGGGGTCGACAACGTCCAGCCCCTCTTCGTGCGCGTCGGCCGGGTGATGGGCGCCGGGGGCTTCGCCCTCTATCGCCACGTCATCCTGCCCGCCGCGCTGCCGGCCTTCGTCTCCGGCCTCAAGCAGGGCTGGGCGTTCGCCTGGCGAAGCCTGATGGCAGGCGAGCTGATCGTGATCGTCGCCCACCAGCCCTCGCTCGGCCAGCGGCTGGATTTCGCTCGCCAGTTCTCCGACGCCGAGCAGCTGCTCGCGCTGATGATCGTCATCTTCGCGGTCGGCATCATCTTCGATTCCCTGTTCGGATTCGCCGATCGCCGCATCCGCCTGGCTTGGGGCCTGGCCGGTGACTGAAGGCCCACCCTGCCCTCCCCACCCGGTGGAGAGGGTGTTCTCCCTGAGGAATCAAAGCGTGAGCAACAAAGGATTCGTCGTCTGGTTCACCGGCTTGTCCGGCGCCGGCAAGTCAACGCTCGCTGAGCGGCTTCGCATCGAGCTCGAGGCCCTCGGCCGCCATGTCGAGGTGCTCGACGGCGACGAGGTGCGCACCCACCTCTCGAAGGGGCTCGGCTTCTCCAAAGAGGACCGGGACACCAACATCCGGCGGATCGGCTATGCCGCACGGCTGGTCGCGCGCTCGGGTGGCGTTGCCATCACGGCCGCCATCTCCCCCTACCAGGACACGCGCGACGAGGTCCGCGGCCAGACGCCCGGCTTCTTCGAGGTCTACGTGCGCTGCTCGATCGAGGAGCTGACGCGCCGCGACGTCAAGGGCCTCTACGCCAAAGCGCTCCTGGGCGAGATCCAGAACTTCACCGGTGTCAACGATCCCTACGAGGCGCCCCGGGCACCCGAGCTCACGGTCGACAGCGAGCAGGAGACGGTCGAGGAGTCGCTCGAGCGGATCCTGGATGCGCTCGAGCGGCGTGGCCACATCTGGCTCGGGGTGCGCGAGCGGCTGTACGGCCTGAGCGAAGAGGTCGCCGACCGGCTGCCCGGGCTCGAGGTCGGACCGCGGGAGGCGTCCGACGCGCTGATGATCGGAACCGGCGCGCTCTCTCCCCTGGCCGGGTTCATGGCTGAGCCCGACTACCTGGCGGTCCTCGAAAACGGGCGGCTGATTGGCGGCCAGCCCTTCACGATCCCGATCGTTCTCGGCCTCGACGAAGCCGACCGCCGCCGCCTTGCGGGAAAGGACCGGGTGGCCCTCTGGCACGCCGGCCGGCCGGTCGCCGTGGTCGATGTGGAGTCGGCCTTCCGCACTGCTCCGGAGCGGGAGGCGACGGCGGTCTACCGGACCGATGAGACCGCGCATCCCGGGGTGCGCGC
Source organism: Candidatus Dormiibacterota bacterium (assembly GCA_030948245.1). Taxonomy (GTDB): domain Bacteria; phylum Chloroflexota; class Dormibacteria; order Dormibacterales; family Dormibacteraceae; genus UBA6019. Next base: position 1,998 of record JALZAP010000194.1, read on the forward strand.
CCTGCGCGAACGGGGAACCTGGGCGATCGCCGGCCCGGTGCGCGCCCTGGCACGCCCGGACACCGGATTCCCCGAGTACGATCTGACGCCGCTCGAGGTCCGGCGGACCATGGCCGCGCGCGGCTGGCGGACGATGGTCGGGTTCCAGACCCGCAACCCGGTCCACCGCGCTCACGAGTATCTCCAGAAGGTGGCGTTGGAGAGCGTCGACGGCCTCCTCCTCCACCCGTTGGTCGGCGAGACCAAGGCCGACGACATCCCCGCCGCGACCCGGATGCGGTGCTACGAGGCTCTCCTCGAGGGCTGGTTCCCGGCCGGCCGCACGCTCCTCGCCACCAACCCTGCCTGGATGCGCTACGCCGGCCCCAAGGAGGCCGTCTTCCACGCGCTCATCCGGCGCAACTACGGCTGCACCCACTTCATCGTCGGGCGCGACCACGCCGGGGTCGGCAACTACTACGACACCTATGCCGCGCACCGCATTTTCGACGGCTATACCCCCGAGGAGCTGGGGATCGAGATCATCCGCTACGAGCACACCTTCTGGTGCAGGGCCTGCGCCGGCATGGGCTCCTCCCGGACCTGCCCGCACGGCTCCGAAGAGCACCTGGCGCTGAGCGGGACCGCGGTCCGGGCAATGCTCGCGAGCGGCGTCGACCTGCCGGCCGAGTTCACGCGCCCCGAGGTGGCGCGGGTCCTCGCCGCCGCCGAGACGGCGGATCGATGAGCTACTACCCCCTTTTCCTCGACCTCCGCGATGAGCCCTGCGTGGTCCTCGGAGGTGGGACGCTGGCCGCGGGCAAGGTCCGCGAGCTGCTCCTGGCCGAAGCGCGGGTCACCCTGGTCGCTGCCGAGCTCGAGCCGGAGGCCGAGGCGGCGGCCGCCGATCCGCGGGTGCGGGTCGAGCGGCGGGCCTACCAGCCGGGTGACCTGGGTGGTGCCCGCCTCGTGGTCGACGCCAGCGGCGACCCCCTGGTGAACCGCGCCAGCTGGGCGGAGGCGGAGGCGGCGCGGATCCTGATAAACGTCGTCGACGTGACCGACAAGTGCCGCTTCATCGCGCCGGCGGTCGTGCGCCGGGAGCCACTCCTGGTCGCCATCTCGACCGCCGGCGAGAGCCCCTTCATCGCCTCCACGCTGCGCGCCCGCCTCGAGCGGGTGCTCGGTCCAGAGTGGGGTCCCTTCACGGCGCTGGTCGGCGAGGTCCGCCGCGGCCTGCGGGCGGCCGGCGTGCCGCTCGACCGGCAGCTCAAAGCCTACCGCCGGCTGCTCGCGTCTGAGGCCCTCGGCCTGCTTCGCCGTGGCGATGCGGCTGAAGCTCGGCGGGAGGCGGAGGTGATCGCTGCCGAGGCGGGGCAGGACCGGCCCGGCCGCGTGGCGCTGGTCGGGGCCGGTCCCGGCGACCCGCGCCTCCTCACGGTGGCCGCCCAGGAGCAGCTCTGGCTGGCGGATGTCGTCATGCACGATGCCCTGGTCGCCCCAGAGACGATCGCGCAGGCCGGCCCCGGAGCTCGGCTGGTCGACGTCGGCAAGCGCGCCGGGCGCGCCAACCCGGACCAGGCCTCGATCACCGCCGAGATGATTCAGCTCGCCCGAGCTGGACTGAACATCGTCCGCTTGAAGGGCGGCGACCCCTTCGTCTTCGGGCGCGGCGGCGAGGAGCTGGCCGATCTGATCGCGGCCGGGATCGAGGTCGTGGTGGTGCCCGGCGTGAGCTCCGCGATTGCGGGTCCGGCGGCCGCGGGGATCCCCCTGACGCTGCGCGAGGTGGCGAGCTCGGTCGGCATCGTCTCTGGCCACTCGGCCCATCCCGGCGCCGGCGTGGAGTCGCTTCAGAAGCTGGCGGCGGCCGTCGACACGCTGGTCGTGCTGATGCCGCTGGGCCGCTTGGGCGAGCTGACGGTGTCGCTGGCCGACGTCCTGCCGGGCGATCGTCCGGCGGCGGTGATCGCCTCCGCCACGACCGCCGCGCAGCGGACGGTGCGGGCGCCGCTCGATCGGATCGCGCGGGCAGCTGCCGAGGAGGGCGTCGCGGCGCCTGCGCTGCTGGTCATCGGCGAGGTCGTCGACGCGCTGCCGCGACGCAGGCTCGCTGAGCTGCTCTCGGCGGTCGGCCAGCCCGCGATCGGACTGCCGTCAAGCGAGGTTCGACCGGATGCCGAAATCGATAGGCTTGGATAGATTTTGGCATAATTTCGGTTCATGGTCTCCTCCCCGGCGGGCAGCGGCTCGCCCTGGCTCAGCCTCGGCCAGGCTAGCCGGCTCCTCGGCATAACCCCAGCAACCCTGCGCCGCTGGTCGGACCAGGGCGAGGTGGCAACCTTCGTCACCCCCGGCGGCCACCGCCGTTACCCCCGGGTCGTCATCGAGGGCATGGTGCCGAGCGTCCGCGCCCGCCGTCCCTCGCTGGCCGGGATGGGCGCCAGCCCGGAGCGGATGGCACAGGCCTACCGC
>JALZAP010000195.1 GCA_030948245.1 Candidatus Dormiibacterota bacterium
GTGTCTATGAAACGGACGGGCTGGTGGCATGGGCGGTGTTCGACCCGGACAAGCCGGGCGAGACCGACTTCCATGCCTTCCGCGACGGGGACGAGGTTCCGGACGACATGGAGTTCGTGACCTCCGCCCAGCGGCTCAATGGGATCGTGGTGATGCTCTTCCGGAACAAGGGCGGCGCGGCCGACACGAAAGCCCAGAAGGCAGCCGCCGCGAGCAGGAAGGCCTAGCCTGGCGCGGCTCCACGTCGAGTCGTGGGGAACCGGCGAGCGCCTGGTCGTCCTGATCCACGGCTTGAGCAGCTGCGCAGCCACGTGGTCCTGGGTGGGTCCGGACCTCGCTGCCCGCGGTTACCGCGTTCTCGCGCCAGACCTTCGCGGCCATGGCCTGAGCCCGCGCGGCTCCTATTCGGTAGCGGAGTGGGTCGATGACTTGCTCGAGTCTGTTCCCGCCGAGCCGGAGTTGGCGATCGGCCACTCGCTCGGCGGCGTCCTGCTCCTCGAGGCACTGTCTCGGCTCAATCCTGGCCGAGCCATCTACGAGGACCCCGGGTGGCGCATCGGGCCCGACCGCGAGCCGGCGATCGCCGAGTTCGAAAGCCGAAAACGGCTCACGACAGCGGCGATTGCGGCGGCGAACCCCAGCTGGGCGGCGGAGGTTGTTCAGATGCGCTTCGACGGGTTCGCACAGTGGGATGAGGTAAGCGCTCGGGCGTTCATCGAGGGGTACCAGGATCACACGCCGGCGGGGCCGCCTGACCGACCCTCGCTGGTCGTGCTGGCTGACGGGAGCAAGTTCGTGGCTCCCGAAACGGCAGACCGTCTTCGCATCGCCGGCTGGCAGGTGCAGGTGATTCCGGGAACGGGCCACATGGTCCACCTGGACGATCCGGCGGCCTTCATGGCGGCGGTGGCCGACCAAGCTTAGCCCTCGACGCGGGCGATCAAGGTGCCGCCTGAACCCTACCTATCTCGTTGGGGAGCTCGACGACGGCGCCATGATGTCCTTCGCCTCGGCGAGGGACATGTCGTCCGCCGGCAGGATGATGTCGGACTTGGTCATCTGTTCGCTGCCCAGCTTCGTGCCCTTGCTCCGCACGAAGGAGAGCAGCTCGGTGAGCTTGCCCTTGAAGGCGTCCGCATCGCCCGCGTTGATGGCCGCGACCAGCTCCTTGTCGTAAGCCTCGAGTGTCGCGCGGTCCTCCTCCGAGATCCGGTACTGGTCGTCGCCCTGGATCCGGACGACGGCGCCCGCCGGGAGCTGGCCGGCCAGCTGTGCCTTCATCAGGGCCAGCTGCTGATCGACGTTGCTGGAACTGGACGCGGCGTCGAGCTGGCGCTGGATGTCATCCGAGCTGCCGGCGCCGATCTGGTCGAGCGTCCCGCTGTCCACCAGCTGGTCGATCGCGGCGGCGCGAGCCTGCATCTGGGTCGTCTTCTCCTGGGCCCGGTCAACCATCATGCCGACGTCCGCCATCTGCTCGGAGATGCCGGTCACCGCCTCGCCGATCTTGGTCGAGGCTTCGGCCGCCGAGTACTGCGCCTTGATCGTCTCCTTCTGGGTCCGGAAGGACTCCACCTTCGCCTGCAGCTTCTGGGCGGTGAGCTCCAGCTTCTGCTCCTGGTCCTTCATCTGCTGGATCTGCTGGTCGAGTCCGGCGAGCTGCCCCTGCGCCTGCTGGGCGCGGGTCAGGGCAAGCCGGGCGAGGTCCTCGCGGCCCTGCTGGAGCGCCTGCTGGGCCTGGACGTTGAGCTTGTCGGCGCTCTGCTTCAGCTGCGCCTGCTGCAGCTCGAGGCGCTTCTCGGAGGTGAGCACGTCGGCAACGCTGCGCCGGACCTGCTGGAGCGATTCGAGCTGCTTCTGGTAGGCGAAGTCGAGGGCCTCGTTGGGATCCTCGTTGCGGTCGAGGAGGGCGTTCAGCTTCTGCTGGACGACGTCTGACATGCGCTTGAAGACGCTCATTCTTTTTCCTTCCCCTTCAGGCCATCTCGGCCATTACCTCGTCGAACTGCTCGCGGGTCAGGCGCAGCTCGTCCTCGGCGTAGTCGCTGAGCGGGCGCTCCGGGAGGCGCTCGCGGGTCGAGAAGTCCTCGGCTTCCGGCTCGACGTAGAGCAGCCCGGTGACCAGCTGCTTGGTCCGGCGGCCTTCCTCGATGACGCGCAGCGCGGCGCCGCGGTCGGTGGGATCGTGCTCCGAATCGTGCAGCTTGCGAAGCATGAGGTGCGAGCCGTCGTGGAGCCGGACGTCGGTCGTGGTGCCGGGCTCGTAGTCAACCAGGACCTCCTCGTAGTAAGGGATGAAAGAGGGATCCTGGATCGCCTCCTCGTGGTCCTTCACCCACTCGTAGCTCTTGGTCGAGCCCTCGTGGTCGTTGAAGGTGACGCAGGGCGAGATGACGTCGAGCACCGCCACGCCGCGGTGGGAGATGGCGGCCTTGAGGAGCGGCACCAGCTGCTTGCCGTCGCCGCTGAATGAGCGGGCCACGAACGTCCCGCCGAGGCTGATCGCCATCGTGCAGAGGTCGATCGGCTCGTAGGTGTTGACGGTGCCCCGCTTCTGGACCGACCCGACGTCGGCGGTCGCCGAGAACTGGCCCTTGGTGAGGCCGTAGGTCCCGTTGTCCTCGACAATGTAGGTGCAGTCGAGATTGCGCCGAATCAGGTGCATGTACTGGCCGAGGCCGATCGAGGCGGTGTCGCCGTCGCCGCTGACCCCGAGGACGATCAGCTGCCGGTCGGCGAGCTTGGCCCCGGTCGTGAGCGAGGGCATGCGGCCGTGGACGCCGTTGAAGCCGTGGGCCGACTCGACGAAGTAGGCGGGCGTCTTGGAAGAGCAGCCGATCCCGCTCATCTTGGCCAGCCGGTTGGGCTCGACGCCCAGCTCGTAGAGGGCCTTGACCAGGTGGTTGGTGATCGAGTTGTGGCCGCAGCCCGCGCAGAGTGTGGTGGCCGCGCCCTTGTAGGCGTCGCGAGCGAGGCCGATCCGGTTGAGTGTCACGCTCATGATGCAGGTACCGCCTCCAGCTCGAGGATGGGCCGGGTGATCGCGTCGGCCGGGATCGGCTGGCCGTCGTAGCGGCGGATCGAGCTGAGGCGCGATACCAGCTCTGCCGGCAGGTGCAGCCGAAGCAGGTCGTAGAGCTGGCCGTCGCGGTTCATCTCGACCACGTAGAGCCGCTCGTGCTCGCGCACGAAATCGGTCACCTTGTCGCTCAGTGGAAGCGCCCGGACGCGCAGGAAGTCAACCTCGAGACCGGCGTCGCGGAGCCGCTCGCGCGCTTCCAGGATCGCGTTCAGCGTCGAGCCGAAGGCGATGATGCCGATCTTGGAGGAGTCGCCGTCCACGATCGGGTCAGGCATCGCCCCGCGGATCGTCTCGAACTTGCGAGCCAGGCGGTCGAGGTTACGGGCGTAGACTTCGCCCGACTCCGTGTAGCGGGCGTTCTCGTCGTGGCCGGAGCCGCGGGTGAAGTAGCCGGCCAGCGGGTGATCGGTGCCGGGCAGGGTCCGGTAGGTCACCCCATCGCCGTCAACGTCGCGGTAGCGGCCCCAGTCGCCCTTCAGCTCCTCGATCCGTTCCGCGCTCAGCACCTTGCCGCGGTCGAAAGGCTCCTCCGGGTACGCGAAGGGCTTGGTCATCCAGAGGTTCATGCCGAGGTCGAGGTCGGAGAGCACGAAGATCGGGGTCTGGAAGCGATCCGCCAGGTCGAAGGCGCCGCGGGAGAACTCGTAGCACTCCTCGACGGTGCCCGGGAGCAGGATCGGGTGCTTGGTGTCGCCGTGGGAGAGCGTATAGACGAAGCCGAGGTCGGCCTGCGAGGTGCGGGTCGGCAGCCCGGTCGAGGGACCGATGCGCTGGATGTCGAAGATGACGACCGGGATCTCGGCGTAGTAGGCGAGGCCGGCGAACTCGGCCATCAGCGAGATCCCGGGTCCCGAGGTCGAGGTCATTGCGCGGGCCCCGGCCCAGCCGGCGCCGATCGCGATGCCCACCGCGGCCAGCTCGTCCTCCGCCTGGACGATGGCGATCTTCTTCTCGCCCGTCTTCTCATCGACCCGGAATCGCTCGGCGTAGGTGCCGAGGTACTCGCAGACCGAGGAGGAGGGCGTGATCGGGTACCACGCGGCGACCGTGCAGCCGCCCATCAGGCAGCCCAGCGCGACCGCCTGGTTGCCCTCGATGAGGACCAGCCCCTCGGTCTTGCCCTTCATCGGCCGGAGGTGGTAGCCGTCCTGCTTGGTCAGGTTCTGTTCCCAGTACTCAATGCCGACCTGGACCGCGTCGAGGTTCACCTGCACCGCCTTCGGCTTGGCGTGGAAGTGCCGGCGAAGGCCGTGGTCGATGGCCTCCAGCGGGATGTCGAGCAGCCTCGCCACGACGCCGACGTAGAGCATGTTGAGGAGCTGCTTGCGGAGCTTGTCGTTGTCGATCCGGGTCTTCGCCAGC